>DASWIR010000279.1:0-2234 GCA_036397575.1 Alteraurantiacibacter sp.
CTGCGCTTCGGCGGCGCGGCGGCGCGTCAGCCCCTTGAGTTCCCGCCCGCCCGCCTTGTTCCAGCGGGCGAATTCGCGTGCGGCGCCGGCAAGGTCGCCGGCTTTGTGCTTGCGTGTCAGAGTTGCGTGACGGATCGCGCCCGTATTGTAGTGAAAGCTGACCATCGCATCGAATTGCGCTTGTGTGGTTTCGGCATCGTCCAGCGCGGCATCGACTTCGGCAGCATAGCGAGCAAGGTCGCGTTCGAGCCGGGCGTCGCATTCTTGCTGGGTCCACACAGTGCCAGGGCCGATCCCCTTGCCGGTTGCGCCCCACCCGATTGTCCATGGCGCGCCGCCTGTGCCGGGATCGGGATAGGCTTCCACCATTCCGTCGCCGCGCAGCCGTGCGCAGCCTTCGAAACCCTTTATGAGCGCGATTCCCCTGGGACCGGCGGATCGGGGCCGCTGCGCCGCGCATGGCTCCCCGTCGCTTGCCGCGCTGTCGATCGCCCGGTCGAGCCGTTCGACCTCAGCCGGCTGTAAACCGCGCCCCAGCATCTGCCGGACCGTGTCGAAAATCGTCTTGCGTTGCATAAGGTCACCCCGTCGAATTGCGAATCGAGGTAGAACAACTAGAGAACATCTGGCCGTGTAGGAAAGTGGTTTTTTTTGGATTTGGGCCGGCAGCCCACCGGAAATTTCTGCCAGGTGTCCACACTATGGCACGAGGTCACGCGAAAGTCGTCGCGGTGCAATCTGCCTGCGCTTTGTCCCGGGCATGACCAGCGACAATTCCTCCCTCCTCGTCTGCGATCTCACTCAAAGCTACTCCCCGCGTGGCGGAGGCGGCATAAGCACCTATCTGCGCGAGAAGCGGTGCCACGTCCTTGCAAGGACCAACCATCGCCTGCTGCAGATCGTACCGGGGCCGGAAGACAAGATCGTCGACAATGGCCAGCACATATGGGTCGAAGTAGGAGCTGACCCGGTGCGCGGAAGTCCCAACTACCGCTTCATCCTGCGCACGAAAAAAGTGCGCGAAGTGCTCGCTCGCTACCGGCCCGACCTGATCGAATCGCTGTGTCCGTGGATCCTCCCCTGGACCGCGATCAATCACCGCCGGTCCAATCCCGAATGTGCGCTGGTCGCTGGGTACCGCACCGATTTTCCGAATGCGCATGTCTATCGCGTGGCTCAGGACATGTTCGGCGGCATGGTCGCCAAGGCGGCCAAATGGCTGATTATGGGTTATGCCGAGATCACCTACCGTGAATTCGACCGCATATATACGCTGGGCGAAGAAAGCCGCGCCATGCTGGCAACGCGCAAGATCGACCGGGTAGACGTGCTGGATCTGGGCGTCGATGCCGGCTTGTTCGATCCCACGCGGCGCGATCCCGCCTATCGCAAGAAGCTTGGTCTGCCGGGCGAGGGCCCGCTGCTCATCTATGCCGGACGGATCGACAATGAGAAGCGCGCGGATCGGCTGGTGGAACTGATGCGCCGCCTGCCGCCCGATCTGGGCGCGGCGCTGGTCATGCTGGGCGACGGCAAGCTGCGCCAGCAACTGATCGAGCAGGCGCGCGGCCTGCCGGTGGCATTTCCCGGCTTCCTGCGCGACCGCAACGAACTGGCCAGTGCGCTCGCTTCGGCGGATATTTACGTCTCGGCCATGGCCGATGAGACATTCGGCATATCGATCGTCGAGGCGCAGGCGAGCGGCCTGCCTGTGGTCGGCGTGGCGTCGGGCGCGATGACGGAGCGTGTGCCCGAAGGGTTGGGCGTGCTTGGTCCGGTCGACGACATCGACACGATGGCCCACAACGTCCTGTCGGTGTGGAATGGACGGCCAAAATGCATGGGCCGCGCCGCCCGCGCCCATGTCGCCAACCGCTACAGCTGGGAGCGGACTTTCCAGCGGCTCTTTTGCGAGGTTTATCCGGCCGCTATCCGCCGCGCCGAGGAGCGCGTGAAGTATCGCAGGGGCAATTCGCCGAACATCGGGGAAGCCGCCGAGCAGCCCGCCTGACCGCGTGTCGCCCACATAAAGAAAAGGGCGCCCGGTTCCCCGGACGCCCTTTCCAATAATTCGGTCCGACCGAAGTCAGGAGCTGTAATACATGTCGAACTCGACCGGGCAGGGGGTCGTCTCGGTACGGATGACCTCCTCCCACTTGAGTTCGGCATAGGCGTCGATCTGGTCTTTCGAGAAGACGTCGCCGGCCAGCAGGAAGTCGTGATCGGCTTCCAGC
>DASWIR010000280.1:0-2313 GCA_036397575.1 Alteraurantiacibacter sp.
CTTCTGCGGATCGATGAGCGCGCCTTCATGGCGGCAAGCAAGGCGACCTTCAAGCTGGGCATCGCCTTCGAGAACTGGGGCGCGATCGGCGACCGCTACATTCACTCCTTCGGCATTATGGGGATGAAGACCTGGGTCGCCGAATTCCAGCATTTCTGGCTGGAAGCAAAGGCACGCGGCGAGGCGGGGCCGATCGGTTCCTATTCCCTCGAGCACGAGGCGGCAGAGGCTGAACGCTTCGCCAGGGACAAGGACAACAGGCTCAGCTACGCCTATCATCTCGATGCCGGTCTCTATGCGCGGTTCCTGCGCCAAATCGCCGAGGCGGAGGGTGTCGGACGGATCGAAGGCAAGATCGCCCAGGTCGAGCAGCACGGCGAGAGCGGCGACATTGCAGCGCTGCTGCTGGAAGACGGGCAGCGCATCGAAGGCGATTTGTTCATCGATTGCACCGGCTTTCGCGGGCTGCTGATCGAGGAAACGGTGGGCGCGGGTTTCGAGGACTGGAGCCATTGGCTGCCGACCGATGCGGCCTTCGCCGTCCAGACCGAGAGCGTTTCGCCGCCCCTGCCCTACACCCGCTCCATCGCTCACCACGCGGGCTGGCAATGGCGCATCCCGCTGCAGCACAGGGTCGGCAACGGCAATGTATTCTGCAGCGAGTTCATGGGCGAAGACGAGGCGCGCGAACTGCTATTGTCCTCCATCGAAGGCACCCCGATCACCGAGCCTCGGCTCGTGCGCTATGCCACCGGCAAGCGCCGCGAGGTCTGGAAGAACAACGTCATCGCAATGGGCCTCTCCTCCGGCTTCGTCGAGCCGCTGGAATCGACCAGCATCCATCTGTTCATGACCGCGGTCACGAAGCTGATCCAGCAATTCCCCTTCGGCCCCGTCGTGCAGGCGCAGCGCGACCGCTACAACCGCATGGCCGATCACGAGATCGACCGCGTGCGCGACTTCGTGATCCTCCATTACAAGCTGACCGAGCGCGAGGATTCGCCCTTCTGGAACCGCGTTCGCACCATGGAAGTCCCCGACACGCTCGCCGAGCGGATCGCCGTGTTCGCCCAGCAGGCCGAAGCTTGGCAGGGGGCCGACGATCTGTTCCGCGTCGATAGCTGGGTGCAGGTGATGCTCGGTCAGCGGCTAACGCCCCAGGGCTGGCACCGTATGGGCGCGCTGATGAGCGAAGGGCGGCTGAAGAAGGCGCTGGAGGATCTGCAGGCGCGCATCGTGGCCACGGTCGAAAAACTTCCGCCACATGGGGAATTCGTGAAGTCCTATTGCGGCATCGACTGAACCGGATTCCGGGGGCCGCCGCATAGTTCGCATTTGTCGAAAGTCCGGCCATCCCATAGACATCGCGGAAGTTCCCTGGCCCCGAGGATTCCGCCAATGCGCTTTGCCCCTCTCACCGCGCTCGCTTTCGCCGCACTTGCCTTCCCTGCGGCAGCCGAAACCCCAGCCTATCCTGCAGCCGAAGCGCAGGTTCTCGACCTTACGAAACAGGCCATCGCGCTGCGTTCCGTGCGCGGCGAAGGGAACCAGACGCCGCAAGTGGCGGAGCTGTTCCGGCAGGCGCTGCTCGCGGGCGGATGGGCGGAAAGCGATATCGATATCGTCCCGGTGGACGACACCGCCTATCTCATCGCCACCTGGCCCGGCAGCGATCCGTCGCTCGGCCCGATCGTAGTCTCCGCCCATATGGACGTGGTCGAGGCCAAGCCGGAGGACTGGGAACGCGATCCCTTCACGCCCGTGGTGGAGGATGGCTATTTGTTCGGCCGCGGCGCCAGCGACACGAAGTTCGACGCGGTGCTGGCGATGAGCTCGCTGATCGATTTGCGGCGCAGCGGTTTCGAGCCGAAGCGTTCGATCGTCATCGCCTATTCGGGCGACGAGGAAACCACGATGAAGACTTCGCGCGCGATCACCGATCGCCTGCGCGATGCGGCACTGGTTCTCAATGTCGATGGCGCATCGGGCATGTTCGACGACGATACCGGACGGCCCCTCTTCTGGACCTGGCAGGGCGCGGAAAAGACCTATGTCGATTTCCAACTCGAAGTGACCAATCCGGGCGGCCATAGCTCGGCGCCGCGTCCGGACAACGCCATCGTCGATTTGTCGAACGCGCTGGCGCGGATCGGCGCCTACCGCTTCAAGCCGGAACTCAACGACATTACCCGCGAATCCCTCTCCAAGGGTGCGGATCTCGTGCCCGATCCCGAACTGGCCGCCGCCATGCGCGCTTTCGCCGCCGATCCCACCGACGAGGAGGCGATTGCAGTGCTACGCGCCGATCCGGGC
>DASWIR010000281.1:0-2562 GCA_036397575.1 Alteraurantiacibacter sp.
TGGCGAGCGCCTTTTCGACGGCACGGTTGAAACCGCGCATGCCCTTTTGCCGCAGTTTGGGCAGGCGCAGAGTGCCGAGCGGCAGGCTGGTGCCGTGATGGCACTGGCCCTTCTCGATCGAAACCAGTTCGAGACTGCCCCCACCGAGGTCGGCAACCACTCCGTGCGCACCGGGAAAGGCCCCGATTACGCCTGCGGCCGCGGTTTGCGCTTCCTCTTCCCCGGTCAATAGCCGGACATTGAGACCCAGCGCGCGAACCTTGTCGAGGAACTGCTCGCCATTCTTCGCCTCGCGTGCGGCGGCGGTCGCCACGACCTGCACATCGGTGAGTCCGAGATCGGTGACGATTGTGGCGAAGCGCGCGAGCCCTTCCAACGCCAGGTCTGCCGCCTCTTTGGGGATCTTGCCGGTCGTGCCGAGATCTCGGCCGAGCATGGCGACGACCTTTTCGTTGAACCAGGTGCGCGGTGCGCGGCTGGGCCCGGAATAGACGACCAGCCGCACCGTGTTCGATCCGATGTCGATAACGGCCCGGTCCGGCCAGTCCGCCTCAGGCCGGTATTGTTGGCGCAATCCAGCCACCGTCAGACCGCGCCCTTGCGCAGGCTCAGCTTAGGTATGCGATCGCTGCTGAGCGCTGCGCCGCGCCCGGAAAGCGAGGGGTTGGTCATGAAATACTCGTGGCAGTTGAAAGGTTCGCTATCCGGCTCGATGCGGTGACAGGTTCCGTCGCTCTCCAGTTCCCAACTCTGCTCGTTGTCGAGCAGGTTTGCCAGCAGCACCTGGCCCAGCACCTGGGCATGGACCGTACGGTTGCGGATTGGCACCAGCACTTCCACCCGGCGGTCGATATTACGGCTCATCGCATCGGCGGAGGAGATGAACACGCGCGCCCGGCTGCTGGGCAGGCCATAGCCATTGGCGAAGGCCCAGATCCGGCTGTGCTCCAGGAACCGGCCGATGATCGATTTGACGCCGATCGTTTCCGAAAGGCCCGGCACACCTGGCCGCAGACAGCAGATGCCGCGCACCACCAGGTTGATTTCTACGCCAGCCTGGCTTGCCGCATAGAGCCGATCGATAATCCCCTTTTCGGTTAGCGAATTGAGCTTGACCCAGATGCCCGTGGGTCGCCCGGCGCGCTGGTTCTCGATCTCCCGGTCGATCAGCTCGTAGAGCTTTTCGCGCAGATTGATCGGCGAAATCGCTATCCCTTCGGTTTGGCGTGGCTCGACATAGCCAGTGATGAAGTTGAACAGTTTGGCTGCGTCACGGCTGAGCTTTGGATCGGCAGTAAAGTAGCTGAGATCGGTGTAGATCTTGGTCGTGACCGGATGATAGTTCCCGGTGCCGAAATGGCAGTAGGTGCGGTAGCCGCCGTCCTCGCGCCGGACGACCATTGAAACCTTGGCATGGGTCTTCCAGTCGACGAAACCGTAGATCACCTGCACACCCGCGCGCTCCAGCTCCGAAGCCCATAGCAGGTTCTGCTCCTCGTCGAAGCGGGCCTTCAGTTCGACAACCGCGGTCACTGACTTGCCGGCTTCCGCGGCGGCGATCAGCGCGGAAATGACCGGCGACTGATGACCGGCACGATACAGCGTCTGCTTGATCGAGACGACTGCCGGATCGGCAGCCGCCTGACGAAGGAAATCGACCACCACTTCGAAACTTTCGTAAGGGTGATGGATGATAATGTCCTTCTCGCGGATCGCTGCGAAGCAATCCCCATCATGCTCCAGCACGCGCTCGGGATAGCGCGGGCTGTAGGGCTCGAACTTCAGCTCCGGCCGGTCTTCCGCGACGATGGATTCGAGCCCGCTGATACCCAGTATGCCTTGCGACTTGGTGACGACTGCGTGATGCAAGCCGAGCTGTTGGCGCAGCAGGCTTTCGGCCTCGGGATCGAATTCGCTATCGAGTTCCAGCTGGATCACGCGGCCGCGCCGCCGCCGCTGGATCGCGGAGCGGAAATAGCGGACGAGGTCTTCCGCCTCTTCCTCGATTTCGATGTCACTGTCGCGCAATATGCGGAAAATCCCATCGCCTTCGATGCGGAACCCCGGGAAAAGCAGGTTGGCAAAGCGGCAGATTACACTTTCGATCGGGATATAGGTCGCTTCGGCTCCCGGTATGCGGATGAAGCGAGGGAGGGCGCTGGGGATCAGCACCATCTCCACCACCTGGGATTGGTCGGCCTTGCGGGTCAGGTTGAAAAGCACCCCGATCCCCATATTGGCGACGAAGGGGAAAGGGTGGGCCGGATCGATCGCCTGGGGGGTCAGCACCGGTACTATGTGATCGAGAAAATGATCCTTGAGCCAGCGCGCGGCCTGCGCATCTATCCGCTGCTCGTCGGCGATATGGATGCCCTTCGCCGCGAGCAGCGGGCGCAGCTCGTTGAGCGCCGACTGCTGCCGCCATTCCAGCCTGCGCACCGCTTCACGGATTTCGGCAAGCTGCTGCGAAGGTGTCTTGCCGTCGATCGAAGTGGTTTCGATGCTGCGCCGGACCTGACCCGCGAGGCCGGCAACGCGAATCATCATGAACTCGTCGAGATT
>DASWIR010000282.1:0-23798 GCA_036397575.1 Alteraurantiacibacter sp.
GCAGCTTTCCGGCCGCGGCGACGCAATGGTGATGAACGGCGTCACCTACTATCGCCGCAACGAGAATGCCGCGATCCTCGAGGAAGTGCGTGCAATGCGCGCGACCTATGCATCGCCAGGCTGGCGGCTGGAGGATCCGCAAATCTTCGAGGTCCGCTCCGCCGCGACGCGCGCGGGCGAGGACATAGTGGTCGCCGAAGGACTGGCGCCCGACCAGGTAGATATAGGCGGTGTCAATGGCGATGCGCAGACATTGCTGGAACTGTCCCAGTCCATCGACGCGCTGGAGGCAGCGGGAAGGCGGACGGCCGAGCTGAAGGCCAAGTGGTGGCACAAGTTTTCAGGTCCTCTCGCAGCGGTGCTGATGCCGCTGTTGGGCGCGGTGGCCGCCTTCGGCCTTGCACGATCGGGGCACCTCTTCCTGCGCGCGGTGATCGGGATGAGCCTGGGCTTCGCCTATTTCGTGGTCGAGAACGCAGCGCTCGCGATGGGCAATTTCGGCGGTTACCCGCCTTTCCTCGCGGCCTGGGGACCGTTCCTGCTATTCCTTCTGGTGGGGGAAACGGTGCTGGTGCGCACGGAAGAATAGCAAGGTTCGAGGAACTTTGGCGGTCCGCGCGAGTCTTCATTTCCAGTATCCCGCAACGGAGGATCTGCAATGAAGACGCTTACCCTTGCCGCGATTGCCGGCACCGCTTTGCTCGGCCTCTCCGCCTGCGAGCAATCCGCTCCCGCCGACGTGGAAGAGGAAATGGCTGCCGACCCCGCAGCCGCCATGCCAGCCGAAGAGACCAGCGCAACAGGCGACAGGGTCAGCATCAGCGAGGATGGCATCGAGGCAACGGTCAATGATGGCGACACCAGCGTATCGGCCGATGTCGACGACGATCCGTCGATGACCGTCGAGACTGAGTAGGTAAGCCCTGCAAGTTTTTCACGGCACTTTATCGTGCCGTCAGGCGGTCCTTCGCACAGGCGGAGGACCGCTTTTTCTTTACGCCTGCCGCTTCACCATGGTGCTTCGCGCGATACGCGTAACGAGCACCAACATGCCCGCATGGTTCGCTCCTTCGAAGGTCGAGCCTTCGCCCAATTCCTTTTTCAGCCGGCGGTGGGCCTCGGGCAGCGAGTGATAGGGCATGGACGGCATCAGGTGATGCAATGCGTGATAGCGCAGGCCGACCGGCGCCCAGATCTCCGCCATCATGCCCGGCGGCGGCACGTTGACGCTGTCGAGATATTGCGCAGTCACCGTCATCGGCTCGCCGTCGTTTTCCCACAGATGCGCCACCAGCGTGCGCAGTTGATTGAGCACGGCGACGATCGAGAACACGCCGAGCGCGATCAGCAGCGGGCGCCAGCCGACGAACTGCGTGCTGGCGAGCAGCACGATGGCCCAGACGGTCGCCCCCGCCTCCTGCCACAGGACTCGCGCCTTCATATCGCCTTCAGGCGAACGGCGGCGAAAATCGGGATTGATCGAGAGCGAAGAGAATCGCTCCCAAACCAGCTTCCTCAGTGGGGGAATTACGACGCTCAGCGGATTGAGGATCCCGAACCGGATAATCAGTGCGGGCGGTGCCAGCAGCGCGATGAGGATGAAGGCCGGCAGGGACCAGGGTTTCATAAGCGCCAGCGGAAGATATTCGGGATCCTCCGCCGTGCCGTATTGCGTGCGCTTGTGATGCAGTGTGTGCACGCCTTCATACATGAAAGAGGGAGTGAGCATCGGGATGCCGACCAGAAGGTTCCAGACAAGACGAAAGCCGGGCAGCGCGTTGCGATGAATGTGGGTCAGCTCATGGATGAACAGCAGCGCGCGGTAGAACGCAAGCACCGCGACGGTACCGCTCAATACCACAAGTACCGGGTTGGCGAGCAGGATCGCTCCGACGAGCGCGGCATAGCCGATCACGGCCGAAAGCAGCATGTCGGGCCAGTAAATGCCGGCGCGCGCTTCGGCGATGTCGCGTGTCAACTCCACCGCGGCGCGCAGCATTGCCTTGTCGTCCGCGATTTCGGACTTCCTCAGCCTTGCTGAGGGCGCGTCGGCCTTGGGCAATTCGATCGTCTGCTGCGCAGTCATTATTCCGTATCCATCCGGCCCGCATGGGCCGTGCTCCTGTTACGTTACCACCCTGCGCTTCTTAAGCCCAGTCCGCCTTGACAAGGCTCAAGCCCCGCAGCCAGTGCGTGGCAGGGTTCTCTTGAAAGGCGGGATAGTGACGGATAGCGAAATAATGGTCGCCCCGGTGGCGGGCAAGGCGGACTTCAATCAATTTATCGATCTCGCTTATCGGCTGAACGAGGGCGATCCCAACTGGGTGCCGCCGCTGCGGGGCGAGGTGGTCGAGCTGTTGACGCCGGGGAAGAACCCGTTTCACGAGCATGCCGAGATGCAGCTTTTTCTTGCCCGGCGCAGCGGACGCGTGATGGGGCGGATTTCCGCGCATTTCGACCGGCTGGCGCTGGCGATGCCGGCCGAGCAGGGGATGGGTCCGGGCACAGGCAATTGGGGCCTGCTCGAGGCGACGGACGAAGCCGTAGCCCATGCGCTGATTGCCGCGGCTGAGGCTTGGCTGAGGGCGCAGGGGATGAACAGGGTACTGGCTCCGATCAGCCTTTCGATCTGGGAAGAACCGGGCCTTCTAGTAAAGGGCCACGACCATCCACCGGCGGTTATGATGGGACACGATGCGCCGCAATATCAAGGCTGGATAGAGCATGCTGGCTATGCGCCTGCCAAGAGCCTGTTCACCTATGAGCTTGATGTGAAGCAGGACTTCCCGCCGCTGATCCAGCGGATCATCGCTTCCGGCGAGAAGAACAGCCGCATCAATGTGCGCAATGTCGACAAGTCGCGCTTTGCCGAAGAGGCAGCGACGATCCTTTCCATCCTGAACGATGCCTGGTCGAGCAATTGGGGCTTCGTACCGCTGACCGACGATGAAATCGCCTACGCCGGCAAGAAGCTGAAACCGCTGATTTATAACCGGCTCAACACGATCGCCGAACTCGACGGCGAACCGGTCGCGTTCATGATGACCCTGCCTGATATCAACGAGCCGATCGCAGCCATCAGAGGCCGGATGTTCCCCTTCGGCTGGGCGCGGCTGCTATGGTGGCTCTGGCGACCGAGAGTGCGAACGATGCGGGTCCCCCTGATGGGGGTCGTCAGGCGGCTCCAGAGCTCCCGCATCGCAAGCCAGCTCGCCTTTATGATGATCGAGTATATCCGCCGCAGTGCGGTGAAGGATTTCGGCGCCACGCGCGGCGAAATCGGTTGGATCCTCGATGATAACCAGGGGATGGTCGCAATTGCCGATGCCATCGAAAGTACGATCAACAAGGAATATGTGATTTACGAGAAGGCGCTTTCACCCGAAGGCTGAAACAACTCGCCGCGAGTGCGGGAACCACGATTTGCCGACCAGCGTTAGGGTCGCAGGAAGACTGCGTGATTGACCGGCGGGGCCGGTCGGTCGCCCAGCGGGGCTCCGTCGAAGAAGGATCAAATGGCCGCGACAAGCTCGTTAAGGGGCAAGCAGAGCAGGATCGGTCACGTGCTCATAGTAGAAGACGATCCACTGCTAGCCATGGCGCTCGAAGACGCGCTGAGAGAAGGGGGCGCAGCACGCGTCACCACATGCCCCACCGTCGCCTGCTCGATGGAAGTGCTGGAAAGAGAGCAGCCGGATACGATCATACTGGATGTCCATCTGGCCGATGCCGAGGATGGCTGGGCGCTGGCCGAATTGCTGCCGCAACTGGGCCTGCGCAAAGTGCAGGTGCTGTTTTCCACCGGCTCACCCGAAATGATACCGGAAGAGATCGCAGCGCTCGGCTCGATCTTCAAAAAGCCCTACGATCCTGCAAAACTGGTGGAGGCGATCTGCGCGCCTGTAAAACCAGGCTTGTTCGCACGCCTGCGCGGGGCGCTGAGCTGAATCCGCCAATCATTCCGCTGCGGAAACGTAAAAGGCCTCCGTCCGCATTCGGACGGAGGCCTTTCGGGATCGTATCACCAGCCGCTTGGACGGGAGGGGGGTCTCGGCGGTGACACGGAATAAATGCACGGCAGCGGACACGGTTCCCCATGATCGGGAAATTTTTTCCGTCTCCTTTCCGTATCTCGCATAAAATCAGTAACTTGTTGTATAATAATGATATTCATTTGATCTTGCATACTCGGCCCCGCCCATCCGCTTGCTTTCCACGCCAGTCGGAACCATGAGGGGGCCAGTCGTTCATGCCCCATTGCCGTGGGGGGAAAGGGTTATATGCCACTTGGTTCTCAAGTTGCCGGACATCTTCCATACCTACGCCGTTACGCCCGCGCACTTACCGGTTCACAATCGACCGGCGATGCGTTCGTGCAGGCCACCCTGGAAGCCGCCGTGGCAGACGATGCGCTACGGGCAACGTTGGAAGGCGGCCGCGTGCCGCTCTACACCGCATTCAACAAAGTGTGGTCGAGTGCCTATATGGAAGTAGCGGCCGAACGTCCCACCAGCGAACATGAGGCCGGCGCACAGGACCAGTTGAGAAGAATCACCCCCCTCAATCGGCAAGCGCTGCTGCTGACCACGGTCGAGGATTTCAGCGAGGCGGAAGCAGCCGAGATTATGGGGATCGCCGAGGGCGACGTCGGCGCGCTGGTCCGTGAAGCGATCGCCGAGATCGACCGCGAAAGCGCAACCAGCGTGCTCATCATCGAGGATGAACCGCTGATCTCGATGCAATTGGAAGATCTCGTCCGCTCGCTGGGTCATGAGATTTGCGGGACGGCCGCCACACGCACTCAGACCCAGAAGGTCGTCGCCGAGAAGACCCCGGGCCTGGTATTGGCGGATATCCAGCTGGCCGATGGCTCTTCGGGCCTGGATGCGGTGGACGACATTCTCGCTATCGACAGCGTGCCGGTGATCTTCATTACCGCCTATCCCGAAAGGCTTCTGACCGGCGACCGGCCCGAGCCGACCTATCTTGTGACCAAGCCCTTTGCAGAATCGACCGTGCGCGCGGCAATCAGCCAGGCGTTATTTTTCGGATCCGGCCGCCCGGTCGGCTGATACTGCACATTCATCGATCATGTGACCGGGGCGCTTAGTCCCGCCCACGCATGCGGAATTCGGCGGGTTCGCGCAATGGGATCACCAACGTGCAACGGACCCCTTCGGGCCGGAATTCGAGATCGATGGGATTCTTGAGTTCGTGCGCGACAATCCGCTCGAGCAGGTCGGTGCCGAAGCCGGTCTTGCGCTCCTGCGGCACGGGCGGACCTTCTGATTCGATCCATTCCACGCGGGCGAGGCTGTCCGCGATCGGCGTCCATTTGATGTCTAGCCGCCCGCCCGGCTGGCTGAGCGCGCCGAACTTCGCCGCATTGGTCGCCAGCTCGTGGATCGCTAGGCCGAGGGAGAGTGCATCGCTGGGCGCCAGGCGGATGTCCGGCCCTTGCAATTCGACCCTGTGGTCGTGCGACTTTACATAGGGAGCAAGTTCCGCTTCGATCACGTCGCGCAGCGGGGTTACGCCCCAGTCCGAGCGGGTTAGCAAATCATGCGTCGCCGAAAGCGCACGTATGCGGCCGTCAAGGCCGGCGACAAACTCGTCGACATTGCCCGTCCGCCGCCGGGTCAGCGCGATAATCGACAGGACATTGGCCAGCGTGTTCTTGACTCTGTGGTTAAGCTCGCGCGTCAGCGAATTGCGGATCGAACCCTGCTCTTCCAGCCAGGCGAGGGTGCGCGCATCCTCAAATGCTTGCTTGGTCAGCATCCTCACCAGCAGCATCAGCAGGCTGGCGACCAACAGGCCGAACAGCAGAGTCACCAGCGAGAGCGGCGAAAGGATGGCGGTGCGGCCGGCCTGTACCTCGAGAATCCACGGCCGATTGGCGACATTGACTACAAGACGCGTGGTCTCACCTTCCGCATGTGAGGCTCCGGCGGAAGCGAGCAGGTTTTCCGGCGAAACGAAACGGTCGTAAATATGGATGCCGACACCTTCCACCGCTTCCAGCGCCAGAGCAGTCTCGAGGAACTTACCGGCGTTGATCGGGCTATAGATGAAGCCTTTCAGTTCGCGTGCTTCCACCCCACTACCGAAGACCGGCATATAGACGAGAAAGCCCGGCGCATCGGCGCCGCCTTCCTGTTCCAACACTACCTTCCCCGTGGCCGTCGGACGCGCATTGCGCTCCCCTTCGATCATCGCCGCTCTCCGCGCGGGTTCGGCCTGCATATCGAAACCCAAGGCGCGGCGATTGCGCACCGTTGGAGGCTGAAGGAAGGTGACCGGCATGGCGTAAGGCTGATCTGCGGCGAGTTGCGGCCGGATGGTAAAGGCCGTGCCGGTGGCAATGCCGGTCGCGGTTTCGAACTCGGCGATTTCGCCGGGATCGACGCGGGCCGCCCAGCCAACGCCGTCGGTGCCGTCATAGGCCGCATCGAGCCTCAGTTCTGTAACGAAGCTGCGAAATCGGTCGGCCGGAACTTCGCCCATGGCCGAAAACAAGGATGCGCCGGCGCGCAGATATGCCGAGGTGGTACTCGCGCGCCGCTCCAGCGCCGAGCCGATCATCGCCATGTTCGCGCGCAATTGCGCGCGGGAGCGCTCGTCCTCGATTCGCTCGATGGCAAAGACGCTTGTAGCGGTGACTGCAGCTATCAGCAGGAAGATGGCGATGGGCACCGCCCGCGGATAGGCCAGCAGCCAGCGGCGGGTGCGCCCCATCTTCTCGGAAACCGTGAACTCCGTCAAAACACCTCCGCCCTCGTCCGGCTGCGCTCGGCGCAACGCCCCTTGCCGGTATCGAAGCTCCCCCGCAACCAGAGCCGTTATTGTCCTTTCAGACAGGAACAATAGCACAGCCGTTTCGTTCCACAGTCTATGCGACGCGAGAAACTGCGGTTTCGTTCGGCCCGGGAGTGGGATAGCGTGGTATCAGGGGCAAACCGAAAGAAAGACACTTCCAACCATATGTCCGATTCTGAAACAGGCGGCAGGGCCAAGAAGGCCTCGCCCGAGGCAGCAAAGGCAGGCGAGCGTCCGGATTGGGCCACCGGTCTGAAGAAGCTATACGATTCGGTGGTCGATGAGCCCCTGCCCGACGCATTCCAGGAACTGTTGGCCAAGCTGGACGACGACGAAGCATGAGTCCCGGACAAAAGAGCAAGGTTAGGCGGACGGCCGAGGAAAGGCGCGCTTTCAAGCGCGAGCTGATCGAAGTCGTGCCGCATCTGCGCGCCTTCGCCCGCGGGCTGTGCGGACGCCCTGACATGGCCGACGACCTGGTGCAGGAGGCGTTACTCAAGGCCTGGGCGGCGCAGGACCGGTTCGAGCCCGGAACCTCCATGCGCGCCTGGACCTTCGTGATCCTGCGCAACGCCTATCTCACCGACATGCGCCGCAATCGCTTTCGCGGTGAATATGACGAAACTGTCGCCGAACGGATTCTCACCGCACCGGCCGGGCAGGAGGAGCCGATCCATCTTTCCGACCTGCACCGCGCCTTGCTGACCCTGCCGCCGGAGCGGCGCGAAGCACTGCTGCTGGTCGGCGCAGGCGGTTTTTCCTACGAGGAAGCGGCAGAAATCTGCGGCTGTGCCGTCGGTACGATCAAGAGCCGCGTGGGCCGGGCTCGCGCGGCGCTGACGAGCATGATCGAAGGTGGCGAGGTTCCCGACCGTTCGATCGATGACCCTTCGGCTCACCGTGCGATCCTGGAAGAGCTCGACGAAATTGCCGCGGGCAACGGCGAGACCGAGCATATCCGCTGAGGGCGAAGCTTCTTGCGGTGCTTGCCTGCAAATCCCTGACGAGACTAAATCGATTTCCCGGATTCGAAGGAGCCGGGCACGCATGAGCGAGGCATTGCCAGAACGGGGACCGGATAAGGCAGGCAGCGGGGGGGCCGGTCGCCGCCGCGCCTTTGCCGAACAGGAATTACGGCTCATTTCCTCGCTTGTATTGTTGCTGGCGATCGGCCTGTTCCTCGCCTTGCCCTTCGTGCTGTCGATCGGATCGGTGGTGTTCTTGCCGCTGGTCGCCGCGATCATTCTTACGATAGTGCTGTCGCCGCTGGCCGATCGGCTGTCTTCGCTCGGCCTGCCCAACATTCTTGCCTCGCTGGTTTCCCTACTGGTACTGCTCGGCTTCGTTCTGCTCGCCCTCTATGCTGTGATGCGCCCGGCCGTCTCGCTGTTCGATCGCATTCCGGAAATGGTTTCGCGGATAGAGGAACATTTCAGCCGTCTGCAGGGCAGCTTTGTCTGGCTCAACCGGCTCAACGAACAGTTGGCGGACATATCGGACAGCGAAGGCCGCGAGGTGGTTCTCGCAGGGCCATCAGTGATCGAACAGCTGGCCTTCGCCACCCCAAGCGTGGTCCTGGAAGTGCTGCTGACGCTCCTGATGGCGTTCTTCATAATAGAGGCCCGCATTCGCATGCGCCGCCGAATCCTGCTGGACCGCTCCAATTTCGGTGCCAGCGTCAAGGCCGCACGTGTATTGCGCGCTGTGCAGGACAAGGTCGCGGCCTATATCCTCACCGTGGCGCTCATCAATACCGGCGTCGGCATCGTGGTGGCGGCGGGTGCATGGTCGATGGGAGTCGAAGCCCCGATCATGTGGGGCGGCCTGGCCGCGCTGCTCAATTTCCTGCCCTATGTCGGTCCGCTCGCCATGATCGCGCTGCTGACCCTGTTCGGCCTCGGCACGGCGGAAACCCCGCTGATCGGTCTGATCCCTGCGGCGGCCTATCTGGGGCTGCATACGGTTGAATCGAATGTGATCACGCCCTCGATCCTCGGCGCAAGGTTCACGATGAACCCGGTGATGATCCTTCTGGCGCTCTCTTACTTTACCTGGATCTGGGGCGTAGCCGGCGCGCTGCTCTCCGTGCCGATCCTGTTGACGCTGACTGCACTGGTCGAGCATCTGGGCCGGCCGAACCTGATCGGCTTCATCTTCGGCGAGCCGCTTTTCGCGACCAGCCTGCTCGAAATGCATGAGGCGGCCGGCAGGGAAACGGGCGTCACCGCCGAAACGGAGACGCCCGCCAAAAACTGATTAGGGCCCTTTCGAGGTCACGCGGGATAGGCCCATGCCGTTCCCCGCGCGAGATTCTCGGCCGCGAATTCCCAGTTGAGATGCCCGTCGATCACCGCTTTCAGATAGGCCGGCCGAGCGTTCTGGTGGTCGAGATAGTAGGCGTGTTCCCACACATCGAGCACCAGCACGGGGTTGAAGCCGCTATCGGCCAACGTATCGGCGTCGTGAGTCTCTTCGATAGAGAACTTGCCGTCCTTTTCGGCGAACCATACCCACCCACTGGCGAAGTGACCGGCGCCTGCATCGGCCAATTTCGTCTTGAACTCATCGAACGAGCCAAAGTCTTCATCGATCTTGGCGGCGAGGTCGCCCGAAGGCGCACCGCCCGAAGGCGAAAGCGAATGCCAGTAGAAACCGTGGTTCCAGCTTTGCGCGGCATTGTTGAACAAGCCCTGCTTGCTACCGCGCGCGGCCGCGATGATCTCTTCGAGCGGCTTGCCTGCAAGGTCGGTGCCATCGATAGCGGCATTGGTCTTGTCGATATAAGCCTTGTGGTGCTTGCCGTGGTGAAAGCCGAGCGTCTCTGCGGAAATAGCCGGGGCCAGCGCATCGGATGCATAGGGAAGCGGAATCAACTCGAACGCCATTGTTTGTCTTGCTCCTGAGAATCGGAATGAGGGGTCCTCCCGCATAACGCATCGCGCGCCCGCGGTTTCCGGAAAATGTGAGATTTCCGCGGATTTTGCCGCATCCGCGAGAAATGGCGGCGGCACCGCCTCTTTCGCGCGGCGGGATAAGCGCCTAAGCGCCGGAAAAACACGCCAGGAAGAAAGCGGGAGCGCATGGGACGCGACTATTTCGGCACGGACGGCATTCGCGGGCGCGCCAATGCGGGCATGCTCACCGCAGCGACTGCAATGAAGGTGGGCCAGGCAGCGGGCAAGTATTTCCAGCGCGGCGACCACCGTCACCGGGTGGTGATCGGCAAGGATACCCGCCTGTCAGGCTACATGATGGAAAATGCGCTGGTCGCCGGCTTCACCAGCGTGGGCATGGATGTGGTGATGACCGGCCCGCTACCCACTCCCGCGATTGCCATGCTGACACGCGAAATGCGCGCGGATATCGGCGTAATGATCTCTGCCAGCCACAATCCTTTTGCCGACAACGGGATCAAGCTGTTCGGCCCCGACGGTTTCAAGCTGTCCGATGAGGCGGAAGCGGCGATCGAGAAACTGATGCTTGAAGAGCCGGTGCTGGCGCAGGGCGGCAATATCGGCCGCGCCCGCCGGATCGATGACGCGCGCGGGCGCTATATCCACGCGATCAAACAGAGCCTCGCCGACGACGTTCGGCTCGACGGGCTCAAGGTGGTGGTCGATTGCGCAAATGGCGCGGCTTACAATGTCGCGCCCAGCGCAATCTGGGAACTGGGCGCGGATGTCATCGCCATCGGCGTCGAGCCCAATGGCACCAACATCAACGATGGCGTCGGATCGACCGCGCTCGATGCATTGCAGGCGCGGGTGGTCGAAGAAGGCGCGGATATCGGTGTGGCCCTGGACGGCGATGCCGACCGTCTGATCGTGATCGATGAAAAAGGCCGCACGGTCGATGGCGACCAGATCATGGCGCTGATCGGCTCACGGCTGGCCGAGCAGGAACTGCTGACGGGAGGCGGGATCGTCGCCACGGTGATGAGCAATCTCGGCCTCGAACGCTACCTGGCCGGCAAGGGGTTGGATCTGATGAGAACCAAGGTCGGCGACCGTTACGTGCTCGAGGCAATGAAGGCCGGCGGCTACAATGTCGGGGGCGAACAGTCGGGCCACATGATCCTGCTCGACCATGCCACCACTGGCGACGGCAGCATCGCCGCGCTGCAAGTGCTCGGCGCATTGGTCCAGTCGGGCAAAAAGGCCAGCGAGCTCCTGCATCTGTTCGATCCGGTGCCCCAGCTTCTCAAGAATGTGGTCTATGACGGCGGCAACCCGCTGGAGGTGCAATCGGTCAAGGATACAATCGCCGCTGCCGAGGGCGAGCTGGGCGGTACAGGGCGACTGGTCATTCGCAGGAGCGGGACCGAACCGAAGATACGCGTGATGGCGGAAGGAGACGACGAGGCGCTGGTCGAACGGGTGGTCGATTCGATCTGCGACGCGGTGAAGGCAGCGGCGTGATCGCCCCGCCGCGCATTCTCGCAATCGCCGGGTCCGACAGTTCCGGCGGCGCGGGCATCCAGGCCGACATCAAGACGATCACCATGCTGGGCGGCTATGCGATGACCGCGATCACAGCCGTCACCGCGCAGAACACACGCGGTGTCGCCGCGATCGAACTGCTGAGCCCGAACATGGTCGGAGCGCAGATCGACGCCTGTCTCAGCGACATCGGCGCGGACGCGGTGAAAATCGGCATGCTCGGCTCGCCGCAGATCGCGTCGGCGGTGGCAGAGCGGCTGGACGGTCTGGGCATTCCTATCGTGTTCGACCCGGTGATAGTCGCGACCAGTGGATCGGTGCTGGCTGACAGGGACACGATTGCCGCATTCGAACGACTGATGGCGCTCGCAACCCTCACCACCCCCAATTTGCCTGAATTGGAAGCGCTGTCGGGACTCCAGTTGAACGGGAGCGAAACGGGTTTAGGTGACGCCGCCGAGATTGTCATGGGTCGGACAGACGCTCGTGCAATGCTAGCGAAAGGCGGACACGCTTGGACGGACGACCTCGTCGCTGATTTTCTTTTTTGGCGATCTCCAGAAGGGTACTGGCGCGAAATGCTGTTCGAGCACGAGCGGATCGAAACGCGCCATACTCACGGCACCGGCTGCACTCTGTCGAGCGCCATTGCGACTTACTTAGGAATGGGCCTCGACCTGCCCGATTCTGTCGGCAAGGCACGGCAGTTCGTCCGTGCCGCACTCCTCGCCGCGCCCGGCTTCGGCTCGGGCCACGGCCCGCTCGGCCATCAGGCCGTGCGCTGAAGCGCTAATCCTCCAGATCGTAAAAGGCAGCGATGTGGCCCCAGGCCTCCTCGGCCGTCTCGCAGAAGCGGAACAGGCCGAGGTCCTTCCGGCTCACGGTACCTTCCTCCACCAGCGCCTCGAAATTGATCACCCGGTTCCAGAACTCGCGGCCGAACAGCAGGATCGGGATCGGCTTCATCTTGCCGGTCTGGACCAGGGTCAGAAGCTCGAACATTTCGTCGCACGTCCCGAAGCCGCCGGGGAACACCGCCAGCGCGCGCGCGCGGATGAGGAAGTGCATCTTGCGCAGGGCGAAATAGTGAAACTGGAACGACAGGTAGGGCGTCACATAAGGGTTCGGCGCCTGCTCATGCGGCAACACGATATTGAGCCCGATCGATTCCGCCCCGGCGTCCGAGGCGCCCTTGTTCGCCGCTTCCATGATCGAGGGGCCGCCGCCCGAAGTAATGACGAACTGGCGCCTGCCGTCCTCGATGATCGACTTCTCGCTCACCAGCCGGGCGAGATTATAGGCTTCCTGATAGTATTTGCTCTTCGCCACCAGCCGCTCGACGATGCGGCGATCTTCTTCGGGAAGGTTCTTCGCGCCCTCGAGTGCGGTCTGTGCCGCTTCTGGCGGCGGAATGCGCGCCGAGCCATACATTACCAGCGTGGAGCCGACCCGCGCCTCTTCCAGCAACATTTCCGTCTTGAGCAGTTCGAGCTGGAAGCGGATCGGGCGCAATTCCTCGCGCAGCAGAAAGTCCTGATCCTGAAACGCCAGACGGTAGGCGGGATGGCGCGTCTGCGGCGTGTCGTCGGGCAGGTCGCAGGCGAAACCGGCTTCCTGGATGGCTCGGTAGAATTTCCGCTCGGTCAGTTCACGGTCTGGGCGTTCTTCTTCGTCGCGCTCGCTCACGCAAATTCCTTTCTGTGACCCATATCGCGCGCGGGCTTAGGCCGCTTGGCGGCAATGCTCAATGGCGCGGCGATATGGTGGAAACTGGATGCCCCGCGAGGATTCGAACCTCGATTGACGGATTCAGAGTCCGTAGTCTTACCATTAGACGACGGGGCAGTGCGCCCTTGCCGGGCGGGCCGTGCACTTAGTGAGGGGTGCGGCGCGGGTCAAGGCCGCCCGAGCTCCCGCAGATGGCTCGGAAAGCCATGTGCTTGCCCCGCAGCCCCCCGCACGCTAGCCTGCATGCAGGTCACCGCTCCCGGAGGGGCGGGCAGGATGAATAAGAGAGTTGCTATCATGGCGGATCTTGACCCGCCTACGGCACCACATGATGCGGTGCCTAAGCGAAAGAACCACAGCGCTGAGCGTGCGGGCGATGGCCGTGCATGGCGCCGCCCACCGCACCACAACTTCCAGCAATCCTACGCCGCGATCGATCTCGGCACGAACAACTGCCGGTTGCTGATCGCGCGGCCGACCGACGACAATTTCGTCGTGATCGACGCCTTCAGCCGCGTGGTGCGGCTGGGCGAAGGCGTGACCGAGACGGGGCGGCTGAGCGAAGAAGCGATGGATCGGGCGGTCGGCGCGCTCAAGATTTGCGCGGAAAAGCTGCGCCGCCGCCGTGTGCACCTCGCGCGGTCGGTCGCGACCGAGGCCTGCCGCCGGGCGGAGAACGGCGAGGCTTTCATCGAACGTGTGCGGCACGAGACCGGCATCCTGCTCGATGTCATCTCGGCGGAGGAAGAGGCGCGGCTTGCCGTGCTCGGCTGCCATATCCTGCTGGAGGATGGAATCGGTCCCGCGCTGATCTTCGACATCGGCGGCGGCTCTACCGAATTGGTCCTGATCGAGCCCGGTGGCCCCGTTCCACGCATCGTAGACTGGGAAAGTGTGCCCTGGGGCGTGGTCTCGCTCACCGAGACGGTCGGACTGGACGAGCACCATTCCGAGGCCGAACGTGCGGCTCGCTATGCGGAGATGCGACGGCTGGTGAGTGAGAGCTTCGCCACCTTCAACCGCCGGATCGGCGGGCATCGTACGCCAGATCTGCGCTTGCTCGGCACCAGCGGTACGGTCACCACGCTCGCCTCGGTCCATCTCGAACTGCCGCAGTATGACCGGCGCCAGGTTGATGGGCTGATCGTCCCAGGCGATGCCATGCGGGACATATCGACCCGCCTGTCGTGCATGACGCCGAAGGAACGGCGCGGACTGCCCTGCATCGGGCAGGACCGTGCAGATCTGGTGGTCGCGGGCTGCGCGATCCTCGAATCGATCCTCGATATCTGGCCCGCGCCGCGCCTCGGCGTCGCCGACCGCGGCATTCGCGAGGGCATATTGCGCAGCCTGATCAAGGCCGATCGCGACGCCGTCGAGGCACAGGCATCGCTGCGTTCGGAACAAAAACCATGAGCCGTTCCGGCGACGATACAAAACGCCGGCTCAACAAGACGCGCGGGCGCAAGCAGAGCTCCACCCGCTGGCTCGAACGCCAGTTGAACGATCCCTATGTGAAGCGCGCCCAGGCCGAAGGATGGCGCAGCCGCGCCGCGTTCAAGCTCATCGAGCTCGACGAGAAGTTCGGCCTGCTCAAAGCCGCTAACCGGGTGGTCGATCTCGGGATCGCGCCAGGCGGCTGGAGCCAGGTGGTGCGGAAAAAGCGGCCCAGCGCATCGGTGGTCGGGATCGATCTCCTGCCGACCGAGCCGATCGAGGGCGTTTCGATCCTCGAGATGGACTTTATGGCCGACGAGGCTCCGCAGGCGATCCTCGATACGCTGGGCGGACTGCCCGACCTCGTCCTTTCGGATATGGCCTCCAATACGGTCGGCCACAAGCAAACCGATCATTTGCGGACCATGGCTCTCGTCGAAACAGCCGCCGATTTCGCGATCCGCACGCTCGAGCCAGGCGGCGCCTTCCTCGCCAAAGTGCTGGCCGGCGGGACGGACAACGACCTGCTCGTGCTGCTTAAGCGGCATTTCGCACAGGTCCGGCACGCCAAACCGCCGGCAAGCCGCAAGGATTCATCCGAATGGTATGTGGTGGCAACCGGCTTCAAGGGCCGCGCCGCCCAAGCGCCCGGAGACTAAGCGCCGGGGTTTTCGGCCACCGGCTCTTCAGATGCGGTCGCGCCGGCCGCCTCGACCGGCACGTCCGTCGGAGCGTCCGCTGCCTCGCCTTCAGCCACTTCCGGCTCGGCGGCTGGAGCTTCGGGCAAAGGCAAGCCCGAACCCATCGAGTTCATATAGGCGATTACCGCCGCGCGATCCTCGACGCTGGAGAGGCCGGCAAAGCTCATCTTGGTGCCGCTGGCGAAAGCGCGCGGGCTCTTCAGCCATTCGTCGAGATTTTCGAAGGTCCAGTTGCCGCCATGGCTCGCCAGGACGCCGGAATAGGCGAAGCCCGGCTCATGCTGCGCGATCCCTGTGCCGACCACGCCATAAAGGTTGGGCCCGATGCCGGTGGCCCCGCCTTGCTCGATCGTATGGCAGGCCATGCATTTGGCGAAGACTTGCTCGCCCGCCGCTGGATCGGCGGTGGCCAGAACTGCTGCGAAGGACGGCCCCTCGGCCGCGCCCTCTGCCTCCACACCCGCGATGGGAAAGCCCATCTGCTCGGGTCGCTCCGGATTGTCGGCATGGAACACCAGGCCCGACAGGAAGCGCAGGAACATCACGACGATGCCGGAAAACAGGATCCAGCCGAAAATGGTATTGGTACGGTCGGTCATCGATTCTCGGTCCGCGGAGGGTAAGTTTGCGCGCCGCTCTAGTGTCGGCGATGGCTTGGTGCAAGCGGCAAGCTTCTTATCCGTCTTGCAGCGCCCGGCAATGCGACTTAGGGCCGGGCAACCGCCATGCACAGCTTTCCCGCCAACGCCCTTTCGATGGTCGAAAAAATGACCGCCGCCGCCGCGGACGATCCTGCGCGCGCGATATCTTTCCAGGGCGCACCGGGCAGCAATTCGCACCGCGCCGCGATGGAATATGCGCCCGAATGCCTGCCGCTCCCCTGCTTCAGCTTCGAGGACGCGCTCGAGGCGGTGGAGAGCGGCCGTGCGGGCTGCGCGATGATCCCGATCGAAAATTCGCAAGCCGGCCGCGTCGCGGACATCCATTTCCTGCTGCCCGAAAGCGGGCTTTCGATCGTCGGCGAATTTTTCATGCCGATTCACCATGCATTGATGGCGACTGGCCCGGGTCCATTCGAAGCCGCCTACAGCCACCCGCATGCGCTCAGCCAGTCGCGTGAGTATCTGCGCAGCCGCGGGATCGTGCCGCTAAGCCATGCGGACACGGCCGGCGCAGCCGCTCATGTCGCCGAGCGCGCGGATCCCTCTATCGCCGCGATCGCTCCGGCGCTGGCCGCCGACCTCTATGGCCTGAAGATCGTCGACAAGCGGGTCGAGGACGCGGAGGACAACACCACCCGCTTCGTGCTGCTGGCGAAGGGCGCGCTCGATCCGGCGAGCCTGGGCGAGGCGCCGGCGATCACCACCTTCGTGTTCGAGGTGAAGAATATCCCTGCCGCGCTCTACAAGGCCATGGGCGGCTTCGCCACGAACGGCGTCAACATGACCAAGCTCGAAAGCTATCAGAAGGGCGCAAGCTTCGCCGCCACCACCTTCTATGCCGATATTATCGGCCGCCCGGGCCAGCCGGAGATCGACCGCGCGCTCGAAGAGCTGGCCTTCCACTGCAAGGAACTGCGCCTGCTGGGCAGCTATGCGCAGGCGCGCGAACGCGGCTGATCCGGCGATGAGCGCCTACCGTATCTTGGCGGACGATTTGACAGGTGCGGAAGTTGCCGACCTCCTGCGCTTTCATCTCGACGAGATGTACCGGTGGTCCCCGCCCGAGAGCGTACACGCCCTGCCGATCGAACGGCTGCAGGCACCTGATGTGACCTTCTATTCCGCCTGGGATGGGGAGCGGCTCGCCGCCGTCGGCGCGATCAGGCAGGTCGATGACGAGCGCGGTGAGCTGAAATCGATGCGGGCCCATCCCGATTATCGCGGCAAGGGGGCCGGCGAGGCCATATTGCTGCATATGATCGATGTGGCACGCTCGTGCGGCTATCGCTGGCTGGGGCTCGAGACCGGGCGGCCCGAACCCTTTCTTCCGGCAAGACGGCTCTACGAAAAGCACGGCTTCGCCGAATGTGCGCCCTTCGGCGACTACGTGTCCGACGAATTCAGCCTGTGCATGGAGCGCGATCTCTGACCGTCAGGTCCGAACCTGCCCAGCCTCAGCGGAACAATAGCCGGCCAGATAGTCCGCATGGTCGGGCAACCCTGCCGCCGCCGCGTGCGCTTCGCGGTGGATCTTGCGGATATCTTCCGCAATTTCCTCCGGACTGATCCGGTCCGTCAGCGCATGGACGCCTTGCGGCAGGAAACGCTGCCCGATGAGCACGGATGCCCAGCTGCCGGTCTGGAACAGATGGTTGCCGGGAATCGCCAGCACCCCCCGCGCGCGCCAGGTTTCCAGCACTTCGGTGAGGCTGTCGGGCACTGTCATGTTCTTGGTATAACGCCAGAATTCGGAATCCTCGCGCTCGGTCAGGTGATAGTGGGCGATGATGAAATCGCGCACCCGCTCCCACTCCAGCGCGGTCTCGCTATTGAAACGATCCCGAAGCAGCGGATCCATGCGGCGCGTGGGGAACAATTCGATCAGCCGCTCCAGCGCCGATTGCACGAAATGCAGGCTGGTCGATTCCATTGGTTCGAGGAAACCGGCGGACAGGCCGATGGCGACCACATTGTTCGCCCAGCCGCGCCGGCGGCGGCCGGTCGCGAATTTAATCAGCCGCGGCGTGTCCACGGGTTCGGTATCGAGTGTGGCCAGCAAGCGCTGTTCCGCCTCCGCCTCGCCCGAAAAGGCGCTGGCGAAGACATGGCCGTTTCCGGTGCGGTGCTGCAGCGGTATGCGCCATTGCCAGCCCACTTCATGCGCGATGCCCTTTGTATAGGGAGTGACCGGCCCCTCGCCGCGCTTGCTCGGCACGGCCAGCGCACGGTCCGAAGGGATCCACTTGCTCCAATCGTCCCACGATTCGGCAAGCTCACCGCCCAGCAGCAAGCTGCGAAAGCCCGAGCAATCGACGAACAGATCGGCTTCCAGCCGCCGTCCGTCATCGAGCAGCACGGCTTTGACATCGCCGCTCTCGCCGTTGCGCTCGACCGAGGTGATCGTGCCGGCCACCCGCTGCGCACCGCGCTCCTCGGCAATGCCCCGCAAATGCGCGGCATAGAGATGAGCATCGAAATGATAGGCGTAGGTGTAACGGCCAAGCATCTGCTGCGGGTTGCGCAAGGGCGGAGCGAAGCGGTTTTCGCGGGCGAGCGCACGCGCGACCGACAGTTCCTGCCAGTCGGGATAGTCCTCGCTCCCCGCCAGCCGCCCGGCGAGCCACCAGTGGTGGAGCTTGACCACCGCATCCATTTCGCGCCCGACAAAGCCGAATTGGTGGAGGTAGGAATCGCCTTGGCGCGCCCAGTTGTGGAACTCGATCCCCAGCTTGAAGGTGCCTTGGGTATCGCGGAGGAACTGCCGCTCGTCGAGCCGCAGGAAACGATTGAACTGCCGGATCGGCGGGATCGTCGCCTCGCCTACACCGACCGTGCCGATGGCTTCGCTTTCGACCAGGCGAAGCTCGATGTCGCGCGAAAGCGAAGTCGCCAGCGCCGCTGCGGCCATCCATCCGGCCGAACCGCCGCCGACCACCAGCACGGAACGGACCCGCTCCTCGCGCGGGACAGCGGGCAATTGATCGTCGGCGGCGAGATGCGTCATCGCCCTCATTCTTAGGCCGCGGCAGCCGTGCACGGCAACAGAGGTCACTTATCCCCAGCCCGATTTCACGCGATTCCGCGCTTATGATAGTTTTCGCCGCGGCAAACAGGGGTGGAGGAGAGAGACCCATGCGCATAGGCAATTACCGTTTCGATCAACAGCTCGCGCTCGAGATCGCCGAGAAGGTCGGCTTCGCGGCCGTGATCCTGATCGTGACCTGGGCCGCGGCCAAGGCCGCCAAATGGGCCTTCGCCAAGCTTGTCGACAATGTCTCCCTGTTCCGCCGCACCACGGCGGGCGGCGAAAGCATCGGCGTACAACTGGGCAAGATCGTTTCGCTGCTGATCTGGCTGCTTGGCCTGCTCGCTGTGCTGCAGGTGCTCGGCCTCGGTGGGGTGATGGGCCCAGTCGAAACGCTGCTCAACAGTGTGATGGCCTTCATCCCCAATCTCATCGGAGCCGCCTTGCTGTTCTTCATCGGACTGATGGTGGCGAAGATCGCCCGTGACCTGACGGTGACGGCGCTCAACACGGTCGATTTCGACAAGTGGGCCAATCGCGGCGGAGTGGACACGGCAACCGGCAATAGTGCGATCAGCAAGACGATCGGCACCATCGTCTATGCGGTGATCGTGATCTTCTTCTCGATCCTGGCGCTGGATGCGCTGAACCTCGAAAGCGTTTCTGCGCCGGCGAGCGACATGCTGCGGCTGATCCTCGACGCGATCCCGCGGATTATCGGCGCGGCGCTGCTGCTGGCGGTCGGCTACCTGATCAGCCGCTTCGTGGTCCAGATCCTCAACGAGATCCTGCCGGGCCTTGGCTTCGACCGCGCCATCGCGGCCACGGACTTGCTGCCCGGCTCGGCCACTGCCAGCAACATCGTCGCGCGCATTGCGCAGATCGCCATCGTGCTGTTCTTTGCGATCGCCGCCACACGCCTGCTCGGCTTTCCCGAGCTGACCATGATCCTCGACCAGATACTCGAACTCGGTGGACGGGTGATCTTCGGCGCAGTGGTGATCCTCGTTGGCTTCCTCATCGCCAATATGCTTGCCCGGCTCATCTCAGGCGGATCGGGCGAGACGTCGCTGGCCGCCAATGTGGTTAAATGGGCGGCGGTCGTGCTGTTTACCTTCATGGGCCTGGAGTTCATGGGCGTGGGCGACGAGATCGTGCGCTACGCTTTTGCCGCACTGGTCGTGGGCGGAGCAGTGGCCGGCGCGCTGGCCTTCGGGCTGGGAGGCCGCGACTGGGCGGCACGCAAGCTGGAGCAGATCGACCGGAAAACCGGCGGCGGATACTGATCCGCCGCTTCCGTTTCCGGAACTAAGCAATTAGGGGCGCAGGGCATGGACCTGCGCCCCGCTTCTTTGGATGACGCCCCCGCTCTCGCCGCCTTCGCGCGCGATGCCTTCGATGCGGCATTCGGCCATCTCTATGCGCCCGAAGACCTCGCTGCCTTCTTCGCCGACTACCGGAGCGAGGCAAAATATGCCGCGCAAATCGCGGACCCTTCGATCAAGATCATGCTTGCCGAAGAAGGTAGCGAAATTCTGGCCTATGTGCTGGTCGCGATGGACGAAAGCTTCATGGAACGTCCCGAACCGCGCCCGGAGCGCCCTCTGTTCCTCAGCCAGCTCTATTGCGCCGCGGGCCAGACCGGACGCGGGCTTGGCGCACAACTGATGCAGTGGGTACTGGACGAGGCGGATCGATGCGATGCGGACGCCATCCAGCTATCGGTATTCAGCGAGAATTTCGGCGCGCAGAAATTCTATGCGCGGCACGGTTTCGCCCATGTGGCCGACATCGATTTCTGGGTCGGCAGCCACCGCGACAACGAGTTCCTCTACGAACTCAAACTCGCCTGATCTACGCAATAACGCGTAGACCGCGAAAGCCAGCTCATTAAGACAGCTTCTTTACCCTCCAATGATCGACCCTGAGAAGGGCCACCCAACGATGGAGGCTACATTTGAGAGCTGAAGCGGGGGGCAGTTGACCGGCATTCGCACGCCGAAGTGCTTCCATATCGTCCTATAGCACCAAATCCGACCGGGCAGGACCTCGGCAAGGGCGTTCAGCGCTCAACAACGCCATGCATATACTGCTCGAAAAACCCGCGCTCATCGCGCCCCCAAACCGGAGATTCTATCTCACGGTGCGGACCAAGTTCGCGCTCGCGCTGCTGGTGGCGCTCATATGGACCAGCGTCAGCGTATACATCGCCGCGGCATGGATCAAGGATCTGGGGAACCTGACCCACCCGCTCCTCGCATTGTGGGCGATTACCTTCATCGCCTTCGTACCCGGCTTCATGAACGCGTTCCTCTCGATGTCGCTGGTGCTCGACCGCAGGCCCCCTCGCCGCGCCTTCGAGGAATACCCAGGCGTCACCGTGCTGATCGCCGCCTATAACGAACAGGAAGCGATTCAGGCGACGCTGGAGAGCATCGCCCAGACCGATTATACCGGCCCGCTCGAGGTAATGGTCATCAACGACGGATCGATCGACGAGACAGCCTCACGCGTCCGCGCCGCCATCGAAGAGATCGAAACGCCTCCCAACGTCTCGCTGCGCCTGCTCGATTTCGCGGAAAATCGCGGCAAGGCGGCGGCGCTCAACAGCGGCCTTGCCCAAGCCAGTCATGATCTGATCTGCACGCTCGACGGCGATAGCCGCCTGCGCACCGACAGCCTGCGCAAGCTGGTCGAACGCCTCCTGGCCGATCCGCCCGGAACCGTGGCGGTGGCGGGCGCCGTGCTCGTCCGCAACAGCCGCGCGACGATGATCACCAAGGCGCAGGAGTGGGACTATTTCCACGGCATCGCCGCGGTGAAACGCATGCAGAGCATGTATCACGGCACGCTCGTCGCCCAGGGCGCCTTCTCGCTCTACCACAGGGAAGCGCTCGAAGCAGTTGAAGGCTGGCCCGAAACCGTCGGCGAGGATATCGTGATGACCTGGGCATTGCTGCGCAAAGGCTACCGGGTGGGATATGCCGAGGATGCGATCGTATGGACCGACGCGCCGACGACCTTCCGCCAGTTCCTGCAGCAACGCAAACGCTGGGCGCGCGGGCTGATTGAGGCGCTCGAGCACCATTCCGGCCTGCTTTTCAAGCCCCGGCTGACCACGCTCTTCATCTGGTGGAACATGCTGTTCCTGCCCCTGGACCTGACCTTCACGCTGATCTTCGTGCCGGGCATCATCGCGGCTCTGCTGGGCTATTACTGGATTGCCGGGCCGCTCACCCTGCTGCTGCTCCCGCTGGCA
This sequence comes from Alteraurantiacibacter sp., assembly GCA_036397575.1. Taxonomy (GTDB): domain Bacteria; phylum Pseudomonadota; class Alphaproteobacteria; order Sphingomonadales; family Sphingomonadaceae; genus DASWIR01. The sequence goes on from DASWIR010000282.1 coordinate 22,071, forward strand.
GTGATCTGGAACGGCGTGATCTTCGTCGTCCAGAACCGCATGTTCCGGCGCGAGGGGCTGAAGGTGCGGCGCAATTTCCTCGGGCTGCTGTTCTACGTCCTCGTTTACGCGATCGTCATGCAGCCGATCTGCCTGTGGGGCTACATTTCCGAACTCACCGGACAGCGCAAGAAATGGGGCACCAAATGAGTTTTCTCCGCCGCCGCCTCCCGGCACTGATCGCCCTGTGCTCGGCCCTGCCGGGTCCGGCATTCGCACAGGACGCGCAGGCCGAGGCCGAACGGGACGGCCCGCGCCCCGCGGCGGGCGTGGAGGTCTGGGCCAGCACGGATGCCGACCAGACCGATGTCATCAAGCTGCTGGGCCGTGCCTTGTGGAATTTCGAGGGACGCGACGAATATCTCGGCATTGCCGCCGAGAAAGCCTGGTTCACGCCCGCCGGAGGAACCACGCGCGAAAGCAAGCGGATCTATCTCGACGCGGCGGACAATCTCGGCAGCAAGTGGCTGTGGCGCGCCCGGATCGGCACCGATGGCGACACTATTCTGGGCTCGGCCAGCATTCGCACGGCGGACTGGAAGCAAAGCTATTTCATCGAACGCGAAGTGGTGGAAACGCAGCAAGGGCTCGACAACGGCATCTACTACACTTTTGCTGGCGCGAATTTCGACCTTCCGGTCGATGACAGCAACGTGTTCACCGTCATGGCCGGCCTTCAGGAATTCACCGGGGACAATCTGCGCATCCATCTGCGCGGCAATTATGTGCGGGTGGTGGATGCCGATCTCGGCCTCAGCGCCCAGCTGCGAACGCGCTATTACCATTCCACCCATCCTGGCGAATTCGACTATTTCTCGCCGGAAGATTATTTTCAGGCGCTGCCTGTTCTGCAAATTCGCCGTTTCGACAGCGCGGGCTGGATGTACCAGATCGCCGGCGGCTACGGCGTGCAGACGGCGACCGGTGCCGGCTGGCAGGAAGCGCGCTTTGCCGAATTGCGCATCGAAAGCCCGCGCCGTTCACGCGACATCGACGTCTTCCTCGAGCTGCAATACAGCAATACCTCGCTGACGGGCGGGCTGGATTACGACTATGTGGTGGGACGGATGGGCCTGACCTTCGCCTTCTGAGCCCTGCCGGCCAGAGCCGGTCCCATTTCTCGAACAGTGCCGGCAGCGCGGCGGAGATCGCCGCGCTCCACGCCGGAACGCTACCGCGACACACGCGTTGGTCGGGCACGGATTGGCCGATTCTTATCGGCGTCACAATCACGGGCAACCCTTGATAAGCTACGAGACCCGGCCAACCGAATGGGAGACAGCGCAATGAGCATTTTCGGCAAAATCAAGAATGCTATCTTCGGTAAGAAGGAGCAGAAGTCGGAGGCAGCGGCTCCGGAGGCACCCGCAGGCGCCGCCGCACCCCAGCCCCAACCGCAGCCGCAGCCTGTAAGCCAGGTGGATGTCGAGGCGCAGCTCGACGCGATGGACGGCGCCGGCCAACTCAACTGGCGGACTTCGATCGTCGACCTGATGAAGCTGATCGGGCTCGATGCGAACTATAATGAGCGCCAGGATCTGGCCCGCGAATTGGGCCGCGCCGATTATTCCGGCAGCGCGGAAGACAATATCTGGCTGCACAAGGCGGTGATGGACGAACTGGCGAAGAATGGCGGCAAGGTTCCGGCGAGCATGCGCGGCTGACGACACGAGCGGCACCGTGGCCGCA
>DASWIR010000283.1:0-22803 GCA_036397575.1 Alteraurantiacibacter sp.
ATTCTGCGCGCCAAAACCGGGGAACGGCAATTCTTCGACAGCCCGTCCGAAGCCTGGGCGGCTGCCCGCTCGCTTATAGGCGAGGATAGGGGCGTCGCGCTCGATTATCGCTTCCTTGAGGGCGAGAGCGTGGCGGATGCGATGCTCGCAAGGCTCGATGCCATAGCCGAGGTGGCCGAGGCAGGGCAGGTCCTGGCCAGCAAGGCCATGGCTTTTGCGCTGCTGGCCGAGGTTCCGGAGGTCCATGTCGAAACGATGGGCGATGTAAGGGCCGCAGGCGGTTTCTTCCCGCTCTACGCGCTGGTCTGATTGTTATATCACCAGGTCTTCGAGCAATCTTGGCGACACGACTATCCACTTTTCCGCGCCGCGCTTCATGATGCCGCGCCGTTCGAGCGCGCCGATCGCGCGCGATGCGGTTTCGCGCGTCGTCTGGGCCTGCACGGCGAGCGCGGCGACGACCGGGGCCGGGCCGACCTTACCTTCTGAATCGAGCATTTTCAGCAAGCAGGAATAGACCCGGCCGGTGGCCGTCAACGTGACGCGGGCGGCGAAGCGGTCGATCACATTGCCGAGTTGCGTAGCGAAGATGCGGGCAAGGCCTGCGCCTGCCTCGGAACAGGCCTGGGCGAACTGTGACAACTGGACCGCGTCGAGCGATACCAGTTCCATCGCGTCGCGTGCCTGAACGTCTGCCCTGACCGGGCGGGGCTCCGGATAGCTTCCAAAGATCTCGCCGGGCTCGACTGTAGCGATCTGCACATACTGCCCTTCGCGCCCCAGTGCCTTGATGTCCGCCGATCCGGACATGACGATGTGGCACTGATGATGGTGATCACCCTGGTGCAGGAGAAATTCGTGACGGCGGGCAGTCGTCCACATGCCCAGCCGGTTGAGGCTGGAGGCGACCGTCTCCGTACAGTCGAAGATCGCCCGCAGCATGGCGATACGTTCGGCTTCCAACGACATGCCTGCCCCCCAGTTTCCTGTTTCGCTCCGCCCCGTACTCGTTGGAGATCAAGAGCCGATTATAGGCCCAAGCGCAATCTCCGGCACCTTTCGTTCATTACCTGCCGAATTTCTGCCGTCCTGTAGGCTGCCGCGGACGGGTTTCGACAGCCACGGGATAAGCGGAGGGTTTGAAGCGCCCGAACACGGCATTGCCGCATAGCGGTCTCGCGCTGTCAATCTTCCCGTCACCGAACTGCCATCACGCATTCAATTTTCGCTGCGAAAGGACCCTGACTCCAATGAGGGGAATCCCATGCGCCAGATTTTTTCCAAAGCATCTCTAAACTTTGCCGCGAGTGCGATTGCATTGTGCAGCGCAGCGCCAGTGCTGGCGCAGGAAGCCGCCGCCGGCAGTGGGGCCGACGGAGGAGAGGCGTTCAACCAGATTGTGGTGACGGGCGCCGCGGTAACCTACAACAACAACGCGGTGACCGAACCGATGGTCCGCCAGCAGGCTCCGATCACCTCGCCGCTGGCGATGATCGACAATCTGCCGGGCGTGAATGTGCAGGAAGGCGATACGTTCGGTTTCGACGACTGGTCCACCAGCGTTTCCATCCGCGGATTCCAGACCAATCTCGGCACGCAGGAAATCGGCTCCACGATCGACGGACTGCCCAATGGCGGGTCCAATTATGGCGGCGGCGCCAAGGCCAACCGCTATATCGACACGATGAATATCGGCGGCGTGGTGGTGAACCAGGGCACGGCCGATATCGGTTCGCTTTCCAACGAGGCGCTTGGCGGGACGATCGATTTTCTGACCGGCGATCCGCTCCATGAGCGCCGCGTGCGCTTCTCCGGCACGGCCGGCCAGTTCGATGCGCTGCGCGCCTATGCCCGCTACGACACCGGCGATCTGGGCGGCGTGCGGGCGTGGATTTCCGCCTCGCATCAGGAGGCGACCGATCATGTCACGCAGACGGCGCAGAACCGGCGCGATCACTTTGCCGCCAAGTTTACGACCGACGGCCCGGTGCGGCTGACCGGCTATGCCAGCTACGACGATACGCATGAGGACAATTACGACCAGGTCTATTCGCTGGCGCAATACGAAGCCAATCCGGACAGTGATGGGCTGACCGGCGATTGGACCGGCATCCCCTTTATCGACCAGGTCTATCGCCGCGTGTGGTCCACACTGCGCGAGAATGCCTTCACCTATCTGAAGGCGGAAGGCGAGCTGGGGCCGGTCAGCCTCCACGCCGCCGGATATTATCATCACAACAAGGGCCGGGGCGACTGGGCACCGCCCTATATCGTGGATGTGACGGATGACGGCCCGGGCAATCCGGAGAGCGAACTGGCCGGAGGCAGCCCGGTCCAAGGCGGCGGACCGCTGGGACAGATATTCTTCGTCGATGCGAGCGGGGCGCGGCTCTCGCCGATTGCGGGCTGCGAATCCACGCTGACCTTTCCCTATGGCGGCACGACCAATCCCGCCTACGATCCCTCCTGCTACGCGCCCGGCGCGGTGCCGGTCCTGTCCTATCGCCACACGCATTATAAGCGCGACCGATACGGTGCGACGGCCGACTTTGCGTGGGAAGCCGGATTCGGCGCGGTGACCAATACGCTGCGGGGCGGCGTGTGGTACGAAGGCGGCACCCGCAGCGAATGGCGCGACTGGCACAAGATCGTGGATGCGCGCGTCGGGCCGGATTTCGATGCGACGCCATATTGGGTGCAGTACGACCGCGAATATCCGCAGAGCACGTTCAAGTGGTTCGTCGAGGACAGCGTCGAATTCGGACCGGTGACGGTGAGCGGCGGGATCAAGCAGTTCCAGAACGACCTCGAGCGCAACGACCTGTTCGGCCAAAGCGCCGATACCGCGTTCGACACCAAATCCGACGTGCTGCTTTCGGCCGGCGTGCGGTTCGACGTGACGGACGACCTCAACCTGTTCGGCGGCTATGCGGAGAACTTCAAGGCGCTGACCGACGCGGTGCTCGAAAACCCGAATTCGGATTTCTCGCAGCTGGAGCCGGAAACTTCCGAGAACTGGGAAGCGGGCATGCGCTATAATAACGGCCGCATCCAGGCCTCGGCGACATATTTCAAGAGCAAGTTCGACAACCGCATCATCTTCATCGCGCCGGGCAGCGAGACCGGGCCGGACTATCTCGAGGGAGAGAACGGCACCTATTTCAACGGCGGCGGGATCGATTCCGAAGGCTTCGAGCTGCTGGCGGCGGCGCGGATCACCGACACGCTGTCGATATTCGGGAGCTACACCTATATCGACGCGACTTATCGCGGCACGGGCGATCCGCTGGTCGATGCGGCGCAGGGAATTACTCCGGGCAACCGGGTGACCGGCATCCCCGAGAACATGTTCGTGCTTTCCGCCGATTACCAGGACGACCTGTTCCGCGCGGGCGTTTCGGGCAAATATACCGGGGAACGGTTCGTCAATCTCGACAACACGTTTCCGGCCGACGAGTATTTCCTGGTTGACGCCTATGTGGGGGTGCGCGGCGAGGCGATCGCCGACGTGCTGAAGGCGATCGAACTCAGCCTGGTCGTGAACAATTTGCTCGACACCGACTATCTGGGCGGCATTTCCGGCAACGCCGCGTGGATCGGCGCGCCGCGCACCGTGACCTTCACTGCCACGCTGGACTTTTAAGTCCGGTTCACTGGGGAAGGGGGCCGGTTGAGGGGCCGGTCTCCCTTTTTCTGCAATCTCGACTGGAGGCCCGAATGGCGCGGTTCCTGAAGTCCGAAGCTCTTTCAATCACCCGCCGCAGCACGCTGGCCGGCCTGGCGGCCACGGGGCTGCTTGGGGCGCTGCCCGGACACGCATTGGCACACACGCTGCCGGAAAACCCGGTGTTCCGGCATGGAGTGGCCAGCGGCGATCCCGACGCGACGAGCGTGGTGCTGTGGACGCAGGTGACCGCCGAAGGCGAGACCGAAATCCGCTGCCAGATCGCGCGCGATCCGGAATTTTCAGGGATACTGCGCGAAGAGACGCTGCGCACTGGGCCGGAACGGGATTATACGGTCAAGCTGCTCGCCGCCGGGCTCGATCCGGGCGGGATCTACTACTACCGGTTCCTGCTGGGAGAGGCGTTTTCGGCCGTGGGCCGCGCGCGGACTCTGCCGACCGGATCGCTGGAACGGCTGGGCATCGCGCTCGCCTCGTGCTCCAATTACGCCTTCGGCTTCTTCAACGCCTACGACGCCATCGCCAGCGATCCCGAGGTCGATTTCGTCCTGCACACGGGCGACTACATCTACGAATACGGGCAGGACGGCTGGGGCGACGATGTGGCGCAGAAGCTGGGACGCAGGCACGAGCCGCCGCATGAGATCGTCAGCCTTGCCGACTATCGCCGGCGCCACGCGCAGTACAAGTCCGACGCGGGATCGCAGGCGATGCACGCCGCGCATACTCTGCTCGCCTGCTGGGACGATCACGAGAGCGCCAACAATCCGTGGACGGGCGGCGCACAGAACCACCAGCCTGAGACGGAGGGCGATTGGGCGGCGCGGCGCGAAGCCTCGATCCGCGCCTACTACGAGTGGATGCCGGTGCGGGAGCCCGGCCCAGGCCGCACGCGCGCACAGTTCTGGCGCGATTACAGCTTCGGCGATCTCGCCACGCTGTTCACGCTGGAAACGCGCCATACGGCAAGGGCGAAGCAGATCGATTACGAGGACTCGGCGGACAAGTTGACCAGCGCCGAAGCAGTCGCCCGTTTCCGCGCGGAAGTGCTGGATGAGGAGGGCCGCCATATGCTGGCGCCCGAGCTGGAAGCGGACCTTGCCGCCGCCCTTTCCCGTTCGGTGCGCGGCGGGCAGCCCTGGCGGCTGATCGGCAATCCGATGCCAATCGCCCGGACAGATGTGCCCGATGTAGTCGCGCTCGGCATCCTGCCCGATCCTTTTGCCGCCGAGCCGCCGTTTGAGGGAGATGCGCTCCAGGCGGCACAGGCACTGGCCTGGAAGGGCAAGTGGAACCTGCCATTCTATCCCGACACATGGGACGGATACCCCTGGGCGCGCGAGCGGCTCTATGAACTCAGCCGCGGGGCCGGAGCGGGCGACCTGATCTTCCTGACCGGCGACAGCCACAGCTTCTGGGCCAACAGCCTGAAGGACTCCGCCGGCCGGCCGGCGGGGCTGGAGCTGGGCACAGCCGGAATCTCCTCGCCGGGCGACTTTATGGCCAGCGGCTTCGGCGCGGAGATTTCGCGCAAGCTCGACACTGCGTTTTCCGCGCATGTTCCGGAAGTGGAATGGACCGATAACATGCATCAGGGCTACGTGCGGCTCGACCTTGCTCGTGAGGCGGGACAAGCGAGCTTCGTCGCGGTCGATACGGTCCTGAGCCCGGCCTATCGCACGTTCACCGCCAAGAGAATGAAGATCGCCCGCGAGGATGGAGCCCTTACTTTCGCCTGACCAATCGCGGGATGAGCGCTTCGCGCGCGTATTTCCACGCTGGGTTCCCGCTTCCGCGGGATTGACGAAACAGGTGGGAAACACCGTCGTCCTACAGGGCGCCATCGGACATATGTGAGTTGCCTTCGGTGTCGACGGACCCTTCGAGACGGGTTTCAGTCTGCGGCTTCAACGCTCCTCAGGGTGGACGAGGAGGAAGAGGCGCGGCGGGGGGGGGGGGTGAGGACAGGCCCGGCGGCGGGGCGCGACGGCGCCGTAACAGCCCATGGACGCGCGCGCGGCGGTCTGCCAGACCGGGCGGAAGGCGATCGGGACAGAGGAGCGCGGGGATGAGAAGCGGAAGAGGAGCCTGGGCGCTGATCGCGCCCGCCATGCTGGCCGCGGCGCCGGGATCCGCCCAGACGGCCCGGCCGATGCTGGATTATACAGCCGCGGCGGCGATCCGCGACGGCTGCATCGCCTGGGCCGGCGAGCGCGGGCTGAGCGTGGCGGTGGCAGTCTATGACGAGGCGGGACGGCTGATAGCGTTTGCGCATATGGACGGGGCCGCGAGCGCGGTGGGCGAATTCGCGATGTGGAAGGGGCGCTCCGCCGCGACGATCCACTTTCCCTCGGCCGAGACGGCGAAATGGGGGAACGGCCCGCCCGGTCTCGCGACATGGGAAGGCGGGCTGCCGTTCTTCGCCGCGGACGGCACCGCGCTGGGCGGCGTGGGCGTATCGGGCGCCGCAAGCGCCGAGGATACCGCCTGCGGCGCGGCGGGCATTGCCGCGGCGGCGCTGAAGAGCACGGCAGAATAGGAGAGCCCATGCCGATCGGGAGTTTCGAGGGAAAGACCGCATTCGTCACCGGCGGGGCCAGCGGGATCGGGCTGGGCATCGCCAAAGTGCTGGTGGAGCGCGGCGCGCGGGTGGTGATCGCGGATTTGCGGCCCGACCATATCGAGGATGCGCTGGCGGAGTTTGCCGGGGGCGGGCAGTCCAACGCGGTCGGCGCGGTGGAACTCGACGTCACCAACCGGGCGCAATACCGCGAGGCGGCGGAGCGGATGCGCGAGGAGTTCGGTGGGATCGACATACTGGTCAACAATGCCGGGGTGGGGCTGGAAGGGCCGATCCTGGAGGCGACCTATGCCGATTACGATTTCGGCTTCGGGGTCAATCTGGGCGGCGTGATCAACGGCTTCGTCGAGTTCCTGCCGCAGATGATCGCGCATGGGCGCGGCGGGCATATCGTCTCCACCGCCAGCCTGGCGGCCGAAGTGGTGATGCCTTCGCAAATGGCGATCTATGCCGCGAGCAAGGCGGCGGTGTGCCATTATTGCGAGGCGGTGAAGGGCGAGCTGGCCGGGAAGGATATCGGCGTCTCGATCCTGCTGCCCGGCCCGGTGAAGAGCCGGATCCACGAAACGCAGCAGAACCGGCCCGCGCATCTGCTGGAAGGGAGCGGCTACAAGGCCAGCGAAGAGCGGCTCTCGCGCAGGATCGTGGGCGACAACTGGATGGAGCCGGAGGAGGCCGGGCGGCTGGTGGCCGAGGGGATCCTCGCCGACCGGACCTACATCGTCACGCACGGCTTCTACAAGGACGGGATGCGGGCGCGGGCCGAGGCGGTGCTGGCCGCGACGCCCGACCGCAAGGAGGAAGCGCCCGATTTCGGGCAGTTCCGCGGCGAGTAGGAGTTCCGCCAGGCGGAAAGGCGGGGCCCGATGGCGACAAGGCTCTGGCCTTTTGCCGCCGGAGCGGGAAGGATCGCGCCCGGAGAGGGGATTCGACCGATGGCCACGACATTCAACGAGGCGATCTCGCGCGCGCCGCTCAAGGCATTTTCGATCGCGACATTCGCCATCTGCATGCTGGTGCTGATCGCGGACGGGATGGACGCGCAGATACTGGGCATCGTCGCGCCCATCGTGATCGCGGATTTCGAGACCACCGGCGGGATGTTCGGCTGGGCGATGGGCGCCGCGCTGGTCGGCTTCGGGATCGGTTCCTGGGGCGGCGGGTGGCTCGGCGATACGATCGGGCGGCGCTGGTCGCTGGCGCTCGCCACGGTGGTGTTTTCGTTGGGCACGATCGGCGCGAGCTGGTCGGAAGGCGTGTGGGACATGGCGGCCTGGCGCATAGTGAGCGGGCTCGGCTTCGGTTCGGCCTATGCCAATGCGATAACGCTGGCAGGGGAATGGCTGCCCGAGCGGTGGCGTTCGGTGGGGGTGACGACATTGTCGGTGGGCACGCCGGCGGGCGGGCTGGTGGTGGCCTCGCTGGCGCCGACCATGGTCGAGGCCTTCGGCTGGCGCGGGACCTTCGTGGCGATCGGTGTGGCGACGCTGGCGGTGGTGGTGATCATCCTCGCCCTGCTGCGCGACAGCCCGTCCTTCCTGCTCGCGCGCGGCAAGCCGGAAGAAGCGCAGCGCGCGGCGCGCAGGGTGCTGGACGAGGATATTTCGCTGGAGCCCGAGAGGCATCACAGCGACCGGGCGGATGGAACCGTCACCGGCGTGTTCGACCCTGCCAATAAAAGGCTCAATATAGGGCTGGGGATCGCTTTCGCGGCCGCGACGCTGGTGGCTTACGGCATTCTCAACTGGTCGACGACGTTCCTGACCGCCAAAGGCTTCGCATTCGACGAGGCGTCTTACGCAGTCGCCGTGGGCGGGATGACCTCGATCGCCGCTTCGATCGCGGCCGGGCTGCTGGTGCAGCGTTTCGGCTCGCGGATCGTGCTGGCGAGCTTCAGCTTCGGACTGCTGGCGACCCTGATCGTACTGGCGCTGCTGCTGGAAAGCAATCCGGGTACGCCGAGCGATGACGAGATGCTTGCGGTAGTGGTGCTGATCGGCCTCGCCGCAGCGCTGTTCAGCGGATCGATCGCCAGCTTCTATGCGCTGATGACCTATGCCTATCCTTCGTCCTGCCGTTCGGCCGGTATCGGGTTCGGTATTTTCGTCGGGCGTGTGGGGGCTATCGCCGCCAGCGTTGGCGGGGGATGGCTGATCGGCGTTGGCGAAGGGAGCCTGCTGCCCTTCTTCGGCGTGCTTTGCGTGGGCGCGGTGCTGATTTCTTCGGCTGCCTTCGTAAACGACCGGCATGTGCCGCCCGCTGGGAAACGGGCCACAGCCCCAGCCTAAGGCGAGGTGAAGGCTGCGCGCGCCGCCTCCGCCTCGGGCCGGATCGCGCAGCCTTGGGCATGATCGTTGATGAGGCCCATGGCTTGCATGAAGGCATAGACGGTAGTCGGGCCGACGAACTTCCATCCCCGTTTCTTCAATTCTTTCGATAGCGCGATCGAAGCCGGCGAAACGGGCACGGTCTGCGGTTCTGCCCGGGGCTCGCCTCGTGGTTCGAAGCGCCAGATGAAGCGTGCCAGGGAGCCTTCCCCGGCGACCATTTCCTGCGCTCGCTTGGCATTGTTCAGCACTGCCTCGATCTTGCCGCGATGCCGCACGATGCCCGCGTCGGCCAGGAGGCGTTCGACATCCGCCTCTCCGAACTGCGCCACGCGGTCGAAATCGAAGCCGTGAAACGCAGCGCGGAAATTATCTCGCTTGGCCAGGATAGTCCGCCAGCTCAGGCCCGCCTGGAAGCTTTCGAGGCATAGCTTTTCGAACAGGCGGCGATCATCCGATACGGGAAAGCCCCATTCCCGGTCGTGGTAGTCGAGAAACTCGGATGCGGCCCCGCACCATGTGCAGCGCGGCTTGCCGTCCGGACCCTGAAAGGCGGCTTGGTTCATGCGGTCTGCACCAGCCCGATCAGTCGCGCTTGCGCTTCGGCCATTCCCGGGCAGAACTCGACGTTTCTTCGCCGAATCCCTGGATAATGCCGGTCTTCGCGCGGAAGCAGAGCCGCGCGAGCACCAGCAGGCCGACGCCCACGATCACTCCGGGCCAGTGGGTCGCGAAGGAAAACTGCGTGCTGGAAAAGGTCAGGAACAGGGCGAAGAAAGCGATCAAGGCGAGCAGCCAGCCGAGCGCCTTGTTGACGCCCAGCTCTATGCGCTTGCCGATCTTGCGGCGATACCAGCCTTCGCCTTGCTCATCTTCCATGGCTGCCGGCCCCCCAGGCAATTGACGAGGGAGGCCGGCCGGGCATTACCGTACCCGGGGGCCGCCGAAGGGCAGCGGGGGAGGCGGACGGCGCGCGCCGCGCGGCAGCTGCGCCTGATAAGCGCGTCCGCAATGCTGGACGCAATAGGGAAAGCCGGGGTTCACCTTCTCTCCGCAGAAGTGGAAATCGGGCTCGCCCGGATGACCCATCGGCCAGCGGCAGACCCGGTCATTGAGGTCGAGCAGGCTGGTCTTGTCGGCGATTTCCGGGCTCGGCCTGGCCGGCACCAGGCGGCGCGGCGGCGCCGGCGGGATCGGCGCCTGCTGGTCGCCGGGGCCCTGTCGCAGGAATCCGCCGGGGCCGACCGAGACGATCTTCGGCATATTGGGCGTGGGATTGGGGATCGGCTGGCGCGGCATATCGTCATCGTCGGAGCGCGCCGGCGCGGCCTGCGGGGAGGCGCCTTTCCTGACCGGGGCTGCGGGCGCCTTCGCCTTGGCGGCAGGTGCGGCGGCCTTCTTTTTCGAGGACACGGCCTTTTTCTTCGCCTTCTCGGCGGCCTTCACCGGAGATGGGCGAGACTTGAGGCCGAGGCGATGCGCCTTGCCGATCACCGCATTGCGGGAGACGCCGCCCAGTTCGTCGGCGATCTGGCTCGCGGTCGCGCCGCCTTCCCACATCTTGGTCAGGGTCGCGATGCGTTCTTCGGTCCAGCTCATAGGTTCTTTCGCAATCTTTCTTTCCGGCCTCGCTCGGCTTGCAAGGTGACGCCGCTGCCGATAGTCGCCACCCGATGACGGATCAAGCTGTGACAACTCAAGCGGACTCTACCGAACAGGTTCGGAATGGAGCCAACAGTGATGACACCGACCGGTTTCCTCCCAGAGGTAAGCCTCTGATCCATGGTTTCAACCGGCTGGGCCTGTGGACGCTCTATATGAAGGAGGTTCGCCGCTTTCTCAAGGTCCAGACCCAGACCGTCTGGGCGCCCGCGGTCACCACACTGCTGTTCCTTGTGATCTTCACCGTTGCCATGGGCCGCGGCGCCCGCGAGGTGCTGGGCGTCCCCTTCGCGACCTTCGTCGCGCCGGGGCTGATCATGATGGGCATGATGCAAAACGCCTTCGCCAATTCCAGCTTCTCGCTGCTCGCCGGCAAGATCCAGGGGACGATCATCGACCTGCTCATGCCGCCGCTGAACGAGGCGGAGCTGATGATCGGGATCATCGCCGCCGCGATCACCCGCGCAGTCTTTGTGGGCGGCGCGGTGGCGCTCGCCATGCTGCTGTGGCCGGGGGTCAGCCTAGGAATGGCGCATCCCTGGGCGATCGTATGGTTCGGACTGATGGGATCGGCGATGCTTGCGCTGATGGGCCTCATCACCAGCATCTGGGCCGAGAAGTTCGATCACAATGCGGCGATCACCAATTTCGTGGTCGCGCCGCTCTCGCTGCTCTCGGGCACATTCTATGTGATCGACAATCTCTCGCCTATCTTTCAGGCTGTCAGCCGCGCGAATCCATTCTTCTACATGATCTCCGGCTTCCGCTTCGGCTTTCTGGGCGCGAGCGATATCGGTAATACGAATGAGGCGGTGATGGGGGCTGCTATAGGCGCAGGCGCGCTCAATCTGGTGCTGGGTTTTGCCTGCTATCGCCTGCTCAGGAGCGGTTGGAAGCTGAGGAGCTGAGGCCCGCCAGGCGGGAGCCCGATGTCGCCCGAGATCAATGCGTCAGGTTGCGGCGCAGGCGGTAACGCTCGCCGTCGTAATCCTCGAACAATTGCTCGACCGAAGGGTGGTCGATCGGACCGCCTTCGGGATCTTCCAGCAAATTCTGCTGGCTGACATAGGCAACGTAGGACGAATCCTCGTTTTCGGCGAGCAGGTGGTAGAAGGGCTGCTCGCGGTTGGGCCGCATATCCTGGGGAATCGACTCGTACCATTCCTCGCTATTGGCGAAGACCGGGTCGATATCGAACACCACCCCGCGGAAGTCGAACAGGCGGTGGCGCACGACGTCGCCAATGCCGAACTGCGCCTCGCAATGGCGCGGTGCTTCGATCCGGCGGCCAGCCTGGGGAGAATAGAAATGCGCCCGGTCCATGGCTGCAAATATAGGCCCTGCGCCGTGCGGCACAAGGTCGTGCCTGTGCATAGTAATTCTAAACGGGGCATTCGCCCTGTTTAACGTGCGGAATGGGCCTTGGCATGGGGCGTTGCTTCGGCTAGGCGCGCCGGACCCTGATGGCCGGACGCATCTTGGCGTCGCATGCCTTTCGTGCGGAGAGGTGCCGGAGTGGTCGAACGGGGCGGTCTCGAAAACCGTTGTGCCCTTGCGGGTACCGTGGGTTCGAATCCCACCCTCTCCGCCAGTGGCCCCTCCCCAAGGGGCCGCAGAAGTCCACCGGGATTGACGCTTTCGCTGAAATCTCACGCTTGGCGGGTCAGTTCGTCCGCAGTTGTCAGCGCGTCTTCGACCATGGTGTGGGTTCGATTCGTGGTCTCGGAGTTGAACGATGTTGGACGATACAAAAATCGGCTCCACGCAGCACCCTTGTTCAAAATGCCAGTCTGGCTTTCCAGACCTCCACGGTGCCTTGTTCGGCATCAATCCTAACCCGGTCGCCGGTGTGAATGCAGCCTAACGGGTCCTGGTCAAAATCCGTCATGGACGGGATGCGCATGACCACGGCGCCCAATGCCGCCTTGGTCGTCATCACGTTGAACAGCAGGGCCGCTGGCGCTTTTCCGGCAAGTCTTGCCATATGAAATATAACAGACCAGCCCGATGAACCTTTGGCGCCGGGAAAGACCAGTATCTTTCCCGCAAAGCTTTGGCCGCGCAGTTCGTGCCGGCTTTCTATGATGGTACCGGCCATCGGGTTGACTCCGCCCCAGCCGGAGATGGTGTCCCGCGTAACCAGCGCTTCGCCTTCCGTCACTCCGCCCACGACCTTGCGGCCATGGAGAACGAAGTCAGGCTTTGTCGTTATTGCCACTGCCCGGTCTTCCACTGTGCTGCTCCCTTCAATTCAGAGTTCCGCGCCACTTGCCAGTGCAGGCAGCATCGATGCATTGCGCCGTGGTCCCGTACCAGCCCTCAATGCCCATCATCGCCGGCAGATAGTGGACCTGTTTGGCGCTATCGAGCGCGGCCACCTTCGTGCCCTTGGGGACCGCCTGGCTGATGGCGGAGCATGTGTCGGTCATGAGGAAGGCCCCCGCATCCCGAAGCATGCCGGTATAGCCATTGGCATCCGCGACGGCTTTCACTGCGCGGCTTGTGAATACCCAGAGAGCAGAGTTCTCATGGACCTTGCGTCCTTCGATCAGATGCGCGGCATGGGCGATCTGCTCGATCGAATAATGTGGGCAGCCGAGCATGACATAGTCGACGTCCCCGCAGTTCCCGACCGAATTCAGCGTTTCATAAATGCGTCGGCGCTCCGAGGCATCGTAAGCATGGATTTCGCGGGCTGCACGTGGACCAAAGGCCGCTGCCTCGCTCGGCGCTTCGGGTGTGATGCCAACCATGTGGTACATCTCGACGCCGCCCGAAGAAGCCGCTGCCGCACCGAAGTGCTTGTGCCTAATCAGGCTGGGATTGGCGATGTTGCCGCTGAGGACCGGAATTTCGTCCTGCACCTTCTCACCGACATAATAGCCGAGCATCCCCCAGTCGAAGACGTCTTCGACCGGCACTTCAACATCCACCTTGTGCTGGCCGAAGCGGTAATCCGCCTGGTGAAATCCCCAGTCCGGAATCCGCTTTGCAAGCATGGCAGCGCTCGTCGATTCCCGCCCCTCGGTATTGGTGCGTGCGCCGATGACCGAGTTGCAGAAAACGACCGCCGAACTTTCCATCCAGGCGCAGTGTTCGCCCATGACCGGCAAGTTGCCTGCAATGTACGGCGTGCACGTCTTTAGCAATTGGACCCCGTGAGCAGCTACTTCTCGCTCATCAGAGGCGAAATTGTCGAATGCCTCGCGGCTCATGCCCTGCTCGGCCCAGAGCGTCGGGTCCATACCGCCTTGAAGGTGACAACTATACGCGTTCATCCGCGGCACATCGACCACTTCGTCGGAGTCCAGGTCGAAGCGGGAGAAGACCGCCCGATAATCGCCTCCGTCCTCCTTGTAGTGCTCCTTTATCCACGGCGCAGCCGATCCGGGCACGCCGGCGACATTGTCCGTCTCGACAAAGCGCTCCGCGCCCAGGGCGAAGGCATAGCGGACAAGCAGCTCCATGGCCTTCTGGACGGCGGCGCCCTGCGCTCCGTCCAACATGGCTTGCTCGTCGGCGGTCAAATGCAACATGGCTGGATCTCTCGGTTAAACAGAATACCATTTCTCGAAACGTTCCTCCTTTCGGGAGGAACAGACTATCGCATCTCGTCCAGCTTCAGCAGAATCCGGGACAGGACCTCGAGGAAGACTGTCAGCTTATCGGGGTCGATGTCCCTGAGAAGATCCGCCCGCAAGAGGTTGGTCATGGCCATGATCTCGTCGATGACCAGTTCGCCCTTGGGTGTGATCCGGTTGGTGGTCATGCGGCGATCGGTGTCGCTCTGCCGCCTTTCGATGAGGCCATCCTTGGCCAGAACATCGAGCATGCGAACCATCGTTGGCCCCTCGACGCTGATCAGGCGCGCCAGCTCGCTCTGCGTCAACTCGTCATCCGAATAGGCGACCAGGAACAAGGTTTCCCAGCGAGCCATCGTCTGACCGAGTTCCTTGACCCGCTCGTTGGCGACTTTCCGCCAGCGCCGGGCGGCGACAACCAGCGCGCGAGTTATGCGGAAATAGGTATCGTCAGCCGTCCCTTTCCGGAAATGCTTGTGATAGCCGACCAAATGCCGCTCAGATTGCATCTCTGCAATTCGCTGCGTCTGCCGCGCAAAGATATCGTCGGCTGGCGAAGGCTTTGGGCCGCGCTTGTATGCTGTCCGCGACAATTTAGCTTTCTCGTCCGGCATTAGACTTTCCTCCGCCGTTCACGTTCTGAAGCACATATTGCTGACCCTGGCCGCGATACAATGGAAGGCGAGGGCTTCATTTGAACTGCCCCGTCAGTACCGCGCCGGTGGACATGGGCTGGACGGTTCGGCGGTATATGTCCAGATAACCTTTCGCTTCAATTGGATAGTCATTGGACGGGGCCGGTCGCCGTGCCAGTTCCTCGGCTGAGACGTCGAGGTCCAGTTGCCGCTTTGCGGCATCGATGACGATCCGGTCGCCATTGCGGACCTTTGCCAGTGGTCCGCCCGCCGCAGCTTCAGGTGCGATTTCGGCGACCGTCAGCCCTTTCAGGCACAGGCCCGACAATTGTCCGTCGGTCACAAAGGCAACGTCCTTTGCAAGGCCCGCCGCATCAATGGCGAAGAGGACGATCGACGCGCCGCCGGCCATGGCCGGACCGCCCTTCAGCCCCTGGCCGCGAAGGACCAGCACATCGCCCCCTTTCAGTTTGCCCGCTGCGATATCCGCCATCGCGCTGGGTGCATCGTCATAGACCACGGCCCGGCCGTCGAATGCCTCAGGCCGCGATCCATCGCGGATGCCCAGCTTCACTATGGCGCTTTCCGGTGCGAGGGAGCCCTTCAGGATTGCGATGGAAGGACCATCCGAGATCGGGTCGCTCATGGGCCGGATGATGGAATCATCGGCGACCTCCGCCTCCTCCAGATTCTCGGCCAGCGTTCGCCCCGTGCAACTGAGCGCCGCGCCGTCCACTACGCTGCCAAGCTGTTTGAGCACCGCCGCCGCCCCGCCGGCATCCTCGAACAGCTCGATCCGTACTTTGCCGTTGGGCCGCACTGCGCTCAGCACCGGGACTTTGCGCCCCATCTCCTCCCAGATAGCGAACATGTCTATATCGGTTTCCGCTTCTGTCGCGGTTGCCTGCAAATGCTTGATTGCGTTGATCGATCCTGACACTGCCAGCACAAGCGCGGCAGCATTGCGGAACGCTCCCTCAGTAAGGATCCTGCGCGGGGTGAGGCTCTCAAGCGCCATTTCGACGATCCGCTGACCCGAACGGCGGGCTGCATCGAACATCTTTTCGCTGTTGGCCCGTACCGGCGCGGAGCCCGGCAAGCACATGCCCAGCGCCTCGACGACGCAATGCATGGTGTTGGCCGTCGCCATTCCCGCGCAAACCCCGGGTCCGCGAACCGCCTGATCGACCATTGCGTCGATGCTATGCTTGCCGGGTTTGCCCAATCTTTCACCGACACCGCCCGAGAACAGATCCTCGATATCCACATGATCGTCGCCGATCTTGCCCGAAGCCTGGTAGCCGCCGATCACCAGCAGCGTCGGAATATCCAGCCGCGCCGCAGCCATCAGATGTCCGGGCGGCGTTTTGTCGCAGGATGTGAGGCAAACCATTCCGTCAAGCAGGGCCGCTTCCACCTGAGCCTCGATATCGTTGGTGACGAGATCGCGCCCGGCCAGCATGTAAGCCCCGCCCTTCGCAGCTCCGGTAATGAAATCGGAAGGTGCCGTCGTGCGCACTTCGAACGGGACTCCGCCGGCCGCCCGGATGGCCTCCTTCACCACTTTCGCAACACCGTCCAGATGGGCAAAGCAGACCGCGAGTTCGGACGAGCTGTTGACCACCGCAATCTTGGGCTTCAGCAGGTCTTCCTCCGACAGGCCCAGCGCGCGCCAATGAGCACGGCGGACGGGGGAATTTGCGGCAATGCTGCGAAGTTCGGCCATGACGAATCCTTCTTGAAATCAGGAAGCGGGAACAGGTTCAGCGACAGGCACCGCGGCGACTGCGTTGCGGCGGTTGATGATCATGCCAATGCCGATGGCACATGCGGCGAGAATGGCCGGGCAGATGGCGAGGATAGCGAAGCTACGCACGATCGGGAGGCCGCTTGAAAGCACAATGCCTCCGATGATGGGCCCCGCGATTCCGCCGATCTTGGCGATCGAGGTGGCCCAGCCTGCCCCGTTGGCCCGTATGGCGCTGGGATAGAAGACGCCCGCGATGGACAGGATGCCGAAATGGGCGCCGCCGACAAAGCTGGTCGAAAAGATCCAGATCGGCAGAAAGATGTCGCCGGGCAGCGGCAGAAGTCCGATGGCGAGGAGGAACGGGAAGGCCACCAGGGGATAGACGGCCAGGGCAAATGGCCCCTTACGGTCGGTGAAGCGCATCAGCAGCAGGCCGAACGCGGCCCCCGCCATTCCGCTGATCGAGGAGGCATAGGCGGCGGTATCGCGAGAGAAGTGGATCTCCTCGAGTACGATCGGTCCCCAATTGGCCTTGAAGTAGATCGCCAGCGTGCTGGCCACATAGCCCAGCCATAAAAGAGGGGTCAGCCATTTGAGATCGCCCGCGAAAAGCTTTGAGGCCCTGAAGCCGTCCAGGTCCTGATGTTCGTCGCTCAGCACGAACCGGTCGTGCGGCGTTGCCCTGAGCGCCGGATCGACCTGGTTCAGGGTCGCCGCCACGATATCCGGACGCATGTTCTTGCTGGCAAGGAACCTTACAGATTCCGGAAGCCAGAAGAGCAGAAGCGTCGCGCAAACCAAGGTGCCGACGCCGCCGAAGATGAAGACGCCTTCCCAGCCATACTGAGGCGCCAGCCACACGGTCACGGGTCCCGCCAGCGCAGTGCCGAGACTGTACCCCACCATGATGATCGTCACCACGGTGGAGCGCATCCGGGCCGACACGTATTCGATGTTGAGCGCCCAGGCGAGCGGCAGCATCCCGCCTATCGCCATGCCGTCGAGAAACCGGATCGCCAGCAGCGCATGATAGCTCTGGGCGAATGCGGTGGCGGCAGTGAGAATGCCAAAGGCATAGGCCGCGAAGACGATGGCGCGGCGACGCCCGATCCGGTCGCCGATATAGGCGAACAGGAAGCCGCCGATCATCATGCCGAGAAGGCCGCTGGAAAATATGTTGCCGAGCATCAGTTTATCGAGGCCCAGCTCATCGCGCATATAGGGCGCGGTGAAGCTGATCAGCATCATGTCGAAGCCGTCGAAGAAGGTGATCAGCCAGGAAAGGATGATGAGCTTGTAGTTGAAGCCACCCAGCCTGCGTCCGTCGATGAACGCCGCGATGTCGATGGTCCGCGGTGTACCGGTCATGGCTTACCCTTCAAGATTGTGCCTGATGCGGCTCTTGAGCGCCGCCATGTCGATCTGATGCACGCTGCCGGATCCGGCGAGCGTCAATGCGTGTGCGGCGGCGGCGCCCATGGCGATGCAGGGCCCCATAACCCGGACCGATGACAACGCGGCGGAATCCGCGTCGATACAGCGCCCGACGGCCACAAGATTGTCGGCGCCGGCCACTGCGAGCGACCCGAAAGGCACGTAATGGACGTGCTCCTCGGGAAACACTTCCCATACATAGCCTTCCTGGTTGTGATGCTGCTCGAGCGGCCAGGCACAGCGGGCGATCGCGTCGTCGAACGGGGTCGCGGCGCGCACTTCATCGACCGTCAAATGATGCGTGCCGACTATCCAGCGTGTCTGCCGGATGCCCGGCAGGCCATAGGCCCGGACTCGCGCCTTTCCGAAAGCGTCTGGGAATTCGTTATGCAGGAATGTCAGCGCCCGATCCGCCTGCTCCTTGCCGTCGATCTGCTTCACCGCCGCCTCGAACGGGTCGAGCGGCGTTTCGATATGCGTCATATTGACGATGGCTGCGTTTCTGCCGGGGAAGTTCATGGCAAAGCCGTCGCGGCGCATCATGCCGTACTCACCGCCCCGTTCCGCGATGCGCGCGCTCATTTCGTCCCATGTGGGCTTCCTGCTTTCATCGAAATCCTCGATCACCAGCATTTGCGATCCGTAGATCTGCCCATTCCCATGCACCCGGCAGTTAAACCCCGCCTGCCAGGCCAGCGCGGCATCGCCGCTGGCATCGACAAATCCGCTGGCACTGATCCGTACGTCACTGTGCCGGGTGGCAATGTCGAGCGACCGGACGCGGTGGCCATCGACATTCACCTGGCGGATTATCGCACCGGTCAGCGGCTGAACTCCGGCCGCCAGGATCGCCTTTTCCACCCAGCGGCCAAGGGCGACTTCATTGTAAAGCGCAATCTTCATGACCCCGCCCTGGTTGATGTGAAGATCGCCGGTTTGCGCCAGGTCGTGAAGAATTTCGTCGGCGATGCCATGGGTCAGCTGGGCGCCGTCGTCCCCGCCGGCATAGAGACCGCAAAACATGCCGATGATCGAATTGACCGCCTGACCGCCCAAAGCCGGCAGGCCATCCACCAATATCACGCGATTCCCCGCCCGCGCCGCTTCGATCGCCGCCGATGCGCCCGATGCGCCCGACCCGACCACGCAAATGTCGCATTCACGCTCGATCAGAGTTGGCGCGTCCTTGCGCGACACGATTCGAGTCTGGGGATCAAAGGGGCGTGCGAGCATCGGAATTCCTTGGCCTGACATATTTGATAGAGCTCTACATAATATGCAATAATGTAGATTGCTACCAAAAAATTTGGCAAATCTTGCGGGTTCAACTGAGTCGTAAAATCTATTTATATCGTGTAATAACAAATGGTAATTGGATATCCCAAGCGCTTTGCCAAAAACAGAGTATACTATCAATTTATGTAGAATACTATTGACTGTGGCGAAGAGCCGCCTTACCTTCCCATCATCCGGCCAACGAAGCCGGCGTGTTCAGTCAGTTTCCGTCAGGCAGCGAAAATGCCTGTCAGGTTCAGGAGAGGGTGAAAATGAAATCAGAACTACTGCGTCGCTTTTGCGCATCATCCGCAATGGCGATTCTCGCATTGTCCGGTGTTGGCGTGGCCGCGCAAGAGGCTGAGGCACCTGCGGCTGATTCCGCCGCGGAGGGCGTAAGCGAAATCGTCGTCACCGCGCAATTCCGCGAAGGAAATCTGCAGCAGACCGCGCTCTCGATTACGGCGGTCAATGCCGAGGGGCTGCAGGCCCGCGGGATGACCAACGTCGTCGAAATGGGCAATCTCATTCCCAATGCCGTGATCCAGCCGCTGGGCGCGGGCTTCGGCGCCACGGCCGCCGCGTTCATTCGGGGCGTAGGCCTGGGCGACGTGTCGCTTTCCTATGAGCCGGCGGTTCCGATCTATGTGGACGATGTCTATCTTGGCCGGCCGCAGGGTGCGTTCCTCGATCTCCTCGACCTGGAGCGGGTAGAAGTGCTGCGCGGACCGCAGGGTACCCTGTCGGGCAAGAATGCCGTGGGCGGCGCAATCAAGATGGTTACGAAAAAGCCTCAGGGGACGGGCGAGGGCTATGTCGAAGCCACCATCGGCAGCTTTAACCGCCTCGATCTGCGTGGTTCATTCGATGTCGCGATCGTTCCCGACAGGCTGTTCGCGCGCTTTTCCGCGTCCAGCAAGACGGCGGACGGCTATCACGATATCCTCGACTACGAATGCGTGAACGGGGCAGGTAGTCTGGGCGAAGGCACATCGGGCAGCGTGGTCCTGCCCGGCATCCTGCCGCAGGATCTGGGCTCGGTCCCTTATGGCGAAAGTTGCGTCGTCGACCAGCTGGGCAATGAGAATGTCCAATCAGGACGAGTTGCGCTCCGCTATATCGCGAGCGACGATGTCGAGATCATGCTGAGCGGCGACTATACCCGCCAGCGTCAGCAGGGCCCCTCCGACAAATACACCGTTCAGGATGGAAACAACGGTCTCAATCAGGCGTGGAGCGGGCTTGTCACCGTGCCGCTCTTCGGTAGCCCCTTCGACGACCGCTTCCTGACCGACAGCCCCTATACCAGCTATCATCGCTTCGGCACCGATCCGATCTCGGGACGTTCGGTGCCCAATATCAACAATCTGGACCATTGGGGCGTGGCGGGGACGATCGACTGGCGTCTCTCGGACAACCTCACGCTGACTTCGATCAGCGGCTATCGCTATTTCGAAAATGAATTCGGCCGCGATTCCGATGGCTCTCCGCTGCCCAACAACTTTACTTACGATGTGACCACGCACGAGCAGGTCACCCAGGAGCTCCGGCTTTCGGGCACGACCGGCGACCTGGATTGGACGGTTGGCGGCTTCTATTACTGGGCTGACGATCGCAATGACGCCTGGGGCATATTGTACCCCGGTCTGATCACCGCGCAGGACGCCGTGGACCGCCAGACGGTAAAAAGCTGGGCCGCATTCTTTCATGGCCAGTATTATGTGACCGACGCGCTCTCGCTTACCGCTGGCGCGCGCTACACGAACGACCGCAAGGATATCGGCATCTGGCGGTATAATTTCCTGACCGGCACCACCGCCATCGACAATGCGGAACTGGAGATCAGTGCCGAACGAGTGACGCCGATGGCCAGCATCAACTATCAGTGGAATCCGAACCTGATGACTTACGCGCTCTATTCGCGTGGTTTCCGGGGCGGCGGCTACAGCCCGCGTCCGGCCAACGCCCTCCAGGTCGCGGCGTTCGATCCCGAAACCGTCGACAATTTCGAAGTCGGCATCAAGAGCGACTTGCTGGACCGCAAACTGCGCCTGAATATCGCCGCTTTCTACAGCAAATATAAGGATATGGTGCAGTTCAAGCAGTTCGCGGCCGACGACCCCGACAACCCCAGCGGCGCCAACTGGTTTCGTGCGTTGAACACCGCGCAGTCGAACTTCAAGGGCATAGAGGTTGAATTGACCGCAAGCCCGGTTGCGGGAATGCATCTCGACGGCTCGCTCGGCTATATCGACTATACGCTGGAGGATGATGGCGGCGCGGGCTTCTGCACCACCTTCACCACTGGCGAGAAATGTCTTGCGCCCCGCACTCCGCGCTGGACCGCTGCCTTCGGCGCGGATTATCAGTTCGATCTGGGCAGTTCCGGCTCGCTGACGCCGCGTTTCGACGTGCGCTACCAATCCCGGGTCTTCTTCCTGACCCCGACTCTCGGCGCCACTTACAGCGACATCAATTCACAGGATGCATATACTGTTGTGAACGGCAAGATCACCTGGCGCTCGGCCGACGAGGATTGGGAGATCGCTGTCTACGGGCGCAACCTGACTGACAAGGCCTATTTCCAGGGCAAACTCAGCCTGGTTGCGGCGTTCGGGCGCGAACAGGGTTCGGTCGCCCGCCCACGTGAGATTGGCGTAACGGTAAGGCGGAGTTTTTAAGCCGCTACCTTTCTGACCTTCGCGAACGGCCCGGCGGGCCGTTCGCTTCATTCTCAGGCGCATTCATGCTGAGACATCTTTCAGCTTATACAATTTACGCCTTTCTGCTGTTGGGCTGCGTCCTTTTCGTCGTCGCGATAGGGCAAGCGGCACCGCACGCCGCCGCGGATGTGGATGAGGCTCGCCTTTCCGCGGCAGCCGCTGATGGCGACAACTGGATGAACTATGGCCGCGACTGGGACGAGCAGCGCTTCAGTCCGCTTGACCAGATCGATGACAAAAGCATTGACGGGCTTCAACTCGCCTGGGCCGTGGAACTCGATACCGCGCGCGGGCAGGAAGCGACGCCGCTCGTCGTCGATGGCATCATGTACACCTCGACTGCATGGTCAAAGATCATGGCGCTGGATGCCGCGACCGGAAAAGTGCTGTGGTCTCATGATCCCGAAGTGATCGGCGCGAAGGCGGCGCATGCCTGCTGCGACGTCGTCAATCGCGGCGTTGCCGTCTGGAAAGGCAAGGTGTTCGCCGGAACCCTCGATGGCCGGCTAATCGCGCTCGATGCGGCCACCGGCAAGCTGCTTTGGTCCGTGGTCACGGTCGATCAGGATAAGCCATATACCATCACGATGGCGCCGCGGGTCTTTCGCGACAAGGTCATCATCGGCAATAGCGGCGCGGAATTCGGTGTGCGCGGTTATGTGTCGGCTTACGACACACAGACAGGAAAGCTGGTCTGGCGCTTCTACACGGTGCCCGGCAACCCCGCCGACGGGCCCGACGGAGCCGCTTCCGATGAAGCCCTTCAGCGTCTCGCTCTCCCCACATGGCACGGTAAATGGTGGGAATTGGGCGGCGGCGGCACGGTTTGGGACTCCGTCGTCTACGATCCGAAATACAACCAGTTGCTGATCGGTGTCGGCAACGGAGCACCATGGAATCATCGTATTCGTTCCGAGGGCAAGGGTGACAATCTGTTCCTTTCTTCCATCGTTGCGGTCGATCCCGATACAGGCCGCTATAAATGGCATTATCAGGCTAACCCGGGCGACACCTGGGATTTTACCAACACACAGCAGATTACACTGGCCACCCTTGATATAGGGGGCCGCCCGCGCGACGTGCTGATGCAGGCGCCAAAGAACGGCTTTTTCTACGTCCTCGACCGCAAGGATGGAAAGCTGTTGTCGGC
>DASWIR010000284.1:0-3337 GCA_036397575.1 Alteraurantiacibacter sp.
CGGCCAGCCTCACGCGCAAGGCAGCACCACTTCCGCGTCGGTCCCCAACCGCACTTCGCCAATCGAGAAATCCGCCTTGCCCTCGGTCGCGAAGATGAACGGCGAGCCGACCTGGGACATGTCCACGCCCTTGTCGCGCAGGCATTTCAGGGAGAGGCCGTAGCGCACGAAACTGTCGCCTTGTGGGATCTGCACCGTGCTGATCGCCTGCGCTCCCTGCGTGCCCATGGCGATACCCGCCCATTCGGGCGCTTCGTCCATACGGATGGTGAAGAGCAGCAGCACGTCGCCATTGGTCTCTCGGCTGATGTCGATCGGATTGAAACTGCTCAGCGAGACCGCGCTTTCTCCGCCGGAAATGCGGAACCGCCGCGCGCCTTCCTGCACGATGAAATTCTCGGCCGCGATCTGCGCCCTGCCGCCCAGCGCCTCGGCAGGGACGGTGGTGATGCGGGTCTGACTGCCCGGCGTCGAAGGATCGACGACATGCAGCGACCAGCTCGCGGCCGGGTTACCCGCGCTGAACCAGACCCGGCCATCCGCTGCCGCGTCGGTGGCAACCAGCGGCAGGTCCTGCCACTCGCTGCCCGGCGAGGCGTAGCTGAGACCATATCCGAAATCGTAGAGCGCTCCATCCGCCATGTCCGGCGTTTTCGGCCAGTCTGCCGGGAGCTTGCCGGCGAAATCGAAGCGTGGCTGCCCTGCGGCGTCGCCCACCAGCACATCGGCGATTCCGTCCGCCTCGGTGCCGGGAAGCCAGGCAACGACGAAGGCATCCGCTTCGTTGAGCGGCTCGTTCACATAGAGCGGTCGGCCGGTGATCATCAACGCGACCACAGGCACGCCCTGCTCCTGGAGCTTCTTCATCGTGGCGTAGGGCCCGGTGAGGTCGGCATCGAGCGCCAGCGTCGCTCGGTCGCCCTGGAATTCCGCATAGGGCTTCTCGCCGAACACCACCACGGCAGTGTCGGGCTTTTGGGTGAAGCTTCCGTCGGGGGAATGAACTGCGCTCCCGCCGCCCGCCTCCATTGCGCCTGTCAGTCCGGTAAGGATCGAGGTCGCGCCAGGGAAATGGCTGTTGTCGACGCCTGTGCCTTGCCAGCTGATCGTCCAACCGCCGCTGGCCCGTCCGATATCGTCCGCACCCTCGCCCGCGACCAGCAGGCGCGAGCCCGGCTGAATCGGCAGCACGCCCTGGTTTTTCAGCAATACCAGCGATTTCCTCACCGCTTCGCGAGCGATCTCGCGGTGCTCGGGCGCACCGAGGAGCTCATACTGGCCAGAGAAAGGCCGGTCGGACGGCTTGCCCGCCTCGAACAGGCCGAGCCGTGCCTTGACGCGCAGGATCCGTGTCACCGCCTCGTCGATCCGCGCCATGGGGATTTCGCCGGCGCGGGCGCGCTTCAACAGATCTTCGTAAACCGGCTTCCACGTATCGGGCGCCATATACATGTCGATCCCGGCCAGCAGCGCCTGTGGGCAGCCCTCATTGGTGCAACCCGCGACCTGGCCATGGGCGTTCCAGTCGGACACGGTGAAACCGCCGAAATCCATCCGCTCCTTGAGCACGCCGGTCAGCAGGCTTTCATTTCCGGTCATCTTGACGCCCTGCCAGCTCGAGAAGCTGGCCATCACCGTGGCTACGCCCTCTGCGATTGCCGGGCCATAGGGCTTGCCGTGGATATCGCGCAGTTCCTCCTCGCTGATGCCGGCATCGCCCTGATCCACGCCGCGATCCGTGCCGCCATCGGCGAGAAAATGCTTGGTCGAGGCGATCACGTAAGGCCCGGAGAGGAGATTGTCGTTTGTCGGCGGGCCCTGCAGCCCGCGGACCATTGCACCAACATAGGAGGCGACGAGATCGGGATCGGAGGAATAGCCTTCATAGGCGCGGCCCCAGCGGAAATCCTGCGGCACGGCGACGGTCGGCGCAAAGGTCCATTCCTGCCCGGTGACGCGGATTTCCTTTGCGGTGGCCGCGCCGATCCGCTCGATCAGCTCCGGATCGCGCATGGCGCCAAGGCCGATATTGTGCGGGAAGATCGTCGCCCCGATGATGTTCGAATGGCCGTGCACCGCGTCGGTGCCCCAGACGATCGGGATGCCAGCCCCGCCGTCGGAGGTGTCCACCGAAGCTGCGTAGAATTCGTCAGCCGCCTTCAGCCATTCGGGCGCGGGGGCCAGGTCGTTACCATAAGGGCCCGAATTGCCGCCGACGAGAATCGAACCGAGATTGTAGGCCTTCACATCCTCCGGCTGGACACAGCACAAATCTGCCTGGATCAGCTGGCCGATCTTCTCCTCCAGCGTCATGCGCGCGAGCAGGCCGGTGATCATCGCCTCATCCTCGGCATTCTGCGGCACGGGATATTCATAGGCCGGCCAGATTTCGGGATGGGCGGTGCCAGGCGCGTCCGCGGTCTGCGGCTGCGGCCCGCTCTCCGCCTCGCCCTGCGCCTGCGCGCAGGAGGCCGCCAGCCCCGCCGACATGCCCAATATCATTGCCCGATAGAAGCCCTTCATCGCACCCTCCAAACCGATCCCAAATGCTTTGCCCCTTTGTCAGGGCCTTGCACATTTGGTAGCGCTATCACAAACAAAAGCCAATGCTGCTTTGGACGGCATATGCACAGGGAGAGGCTGAGATGAGGAAAGAGCATTACTTCGCGCTGGATCGGCGCATGTTTGTCGGCGGGGCCGGAGCCGCGTTGCTGGCGGCCTGCTCGGGGCAGGGATCCGCGGGCGAACAGGGCGACGGTTTCATCCGCCGCGAAGGCAAAGGCTTCACGCGCGGCGGAGAACCCTATCGCTGGACCGGGGCCAATGCCTGGTATCTCGCCTGGCTCGGAGCGGAAGCATCCTATGGCGACCGCGCGCGGCTCGGCCGCGAACTCGACCGTCTCAAATCCATCGGCGTCACCAATCTGCGCATCATGGCGAGCGGCGAGGAAGGACCGGTCAGGAATTCGATCGAGCCAGGCTTCGTCAATGCGGCAGGCGAACTGAACGAGACGCTGCTGCGGGGACTCGACTACGCCATGGCCGAGATCGGCAAGCGCGGCATGGTCGCGGTGCTGGCACTGACCAATTTCTGGGAATGGTCGGGCGGAATGATGAATCGCCTCTATCACGCCACCGGCGAGTGGACGGACATGAACGATCCGGCCCATCCCTGGCCCGCATTCCCCGATGCCGTCAGCAAGTTCTATTCCAACGAACAGGCCAAGCAGGGCTATTACGATTATGTCCGTAC
This sequence comes from Alteraurantiacibacter sp., assembly GCA_036397575.1. Lineage (GTDB taxonomy): Bacteria > Pseudomonadota > Alphaproteobacteria > Sphingomonadales > Sphingomonadaceae > DASWIR01. Next base: position 3,254 of record DASWIR010000284.1, read on the forward strand.
CATCGTCACCCGGGTGAACAGCGTCACCGGCAAACCCTATGCCGAGGACCCGGCGATCATGGCCTGGCAGCATTGCAACGAGCC
>DASWIR010000285.1:0-2581 GCA_036397575.1 Alteraurantiacibacter sp.
GGCCGAGCAAGTTCGCTTTCGTTGGCGACGTGCTGTTCGAAGGATCGATCGGCCGGACCGATTTTCCGATGGGCAACCATCAGGATTTGCTCGATGCGATCACGCAAAAGCTCTGGCCGCTGGGTGAGGACGTGACCTTCATCCCCGGCCATGGCCGCCCCAGCACATTCGGCCGCGAACGCCAGCACAATCCCTTCGTAGGCGACGCGGCGATGGCTGCGGGAGGCTGAGGCAGATGGCGCATTCGGGCCGGCTGCCGGGAATGCCTGCGCGATCCGGCGCCAAGGCTTGCAAGGCGAAGGAAAATCTATATAGGGCGCGCCTCACCGCATGGTCGGCCCGATTGCCGCCACGCTTGCGTGGTCGCAGGGCATCGCCTAGGGCGGCTGTCAAACATACGGAATTCAAGGAACAGGTGCCGCAATGGCTGTCCCTAAGAGAAAAGTATCGCCGCATCGCCGGGGCAATCGCCGGGCACATGATTCGCTGAGAGTCGAGGCATTCCACGAATGCTCGAACTGCGGCGAGTTGAAGCGTCCGCACAATCTTTGCCCGCATTGCGGCTTCTATAACGGTCGCGAGATCGTCTCCGTCGGGCTCTGAGCCCGAGCTAGAGGGGGTTAGCGCATGAGTCTGCCGCGTATCGCCGTTGACGCGATGGGCGGTGACGATGGCGTGCGCGTGATGGTGGATGGCGCGGCCCTTGCCCGGCGGCAGCATGACCGGTTCAAATTCCTGCTGGTCGGCGACGAGGAGCGCATCAAGCGTGCGCTCGAGGACCATCCCAATATGCGCGGCGCGTCGGAAATCCTCCATGCGGATGATGTGGTGCAGGGCGACGAGCGGCCAACCCAGGCGCTGCGGCGGGCCCGCACCACCTCGATGGGCCTGGCGATCAACGCGGTAAAGCTCGGCGATGCCGGGGCTGCGGTTTCCGGCGGAAATACCGGTGCACTGATGGCCATGGCCAAGCTTGCGCTTCGGACCATGCCGGGGATCGACCGCCCAGCGCTTGCTGCGCTGATGCCGACACTGGGCGATGACGACATGGTCATGCTCGACCTCGGCGCCAATACCGAATGCGATGCGCGCAATCTGGTCCAGTTCGCGATTATGGGTGCGGCCTATTCGCGCATCGTCACCGGGCGCGAGGCGCCGCGCGTGCGCCTGCTCAATATCGGCACGGAAGAAAACAAGGGTACCGACCAGCTGCAGGATGCCGCCGCGCAGCTTCGCGCGGCGACGGGCCTTCATATGAGCTTCGACGGTTTTATCGAGCCCAATCACATGTCCAAGGGCGACGTGGATGTGGTTGTGACCGACGGTTTCTCCGGCAATATCGCCCTGAAGGCAGTCGAGGGCACGGCCCGTTTCGTGGCCGACCTGCTGCGCCGCAGCTTCCAGAGCTCACTACGTTCCAAGTTCGGTTTCCTGATCTCGCGCCCGGCGACCCAGCTTCTGCGCGATCATCTCGATCCCAATAATCACAATGGCGCGGTGTTTCTCGGCCTCAACGGTGTGGTGGTGAAGAGCCACGGCAGCGCCACTGCCGCAGGCGTCGCCAATGCCGTGGCGGTGACCGCGCGGCTGCTGGAGGAAAACATCACCGACCGTATCAATGCCGACCTTGCCGAGCTGGGCGAGCTTCGCCTGCGCGAGCGTCATGGCGGGGAGCCCGTGTGATCCGATCGGTAATAAAGGCTACCGGCTCGGCCCTGCCGCGCCAATGCGTGACCAATGACGAGCTTGCCGCGCGCGGGATCGATACCAGCGACGAATGGATCGTCGAGCGCACCGGAATCCGCCAGCGCTATATCGCCGCCGAGGACGAGACCACCGGCACGCTGGCGATCGCGGCGGGCCGTGCAGCGCTCGATGCGGCCGGGCTCGAAGGGGCGGATATCGACCTCGTAGTGCTGGCCACCGCGACCCCCGACCAGACCTTTCCCGCGACCGCGACCACCGTGCAGTACAAGTTGGGCTGCACCGGCGCGGCGTTCGATGTGGGCGCGGTATGTTCGGGCTTCGTCTATGCCCTGGGCGTGGCGGATTCGATGCTGCGTACCGGGATGGCGCAGCGCGCGCTGGTGATCGGCGCGGAGACGTTCAGCCGCATCCTCGACTGGGAAGACCGCGCGACCTGCGTGCTGTTCGGCGACGGTGCGGGTGCCGTGGTGCTCGCCGCGGAGGAAGTCGCAGAGGACGGACCGGGAATACTCGTCACTCGCCTCCATTCGGACGGCCAGCATAATTGCCTGCTCTACGTCGATGGCGGTCCATCGACCACCGGCACGGTCGGCAAGGTCAGGATGAAGGGCCGCGAAGTCTTCCGCCACGCGGTGGTAAACCTGGCCGACGTGCTCAATGAAGTGCTGCAGGCAGCGGGCATGACGTCCGCCGATATCGACTGGATCGTGCCGCATCAGGCCAATCGGCGCATCCTCGACGCCACCGCCAAGAAGCTTGGCCTAGCGCCTGAAAAGATTGTGATAACGGTCGACGAACATGCCAATACGTCGGCGGCTTCCGTACCGCTGGCCCTCGACAAGGCAGTGCGCGACGGGCGTATTGGGCCGGGTGA
>DASWIR010000286.1:0-7046 GCA_036397575.1 Alteraurantiacibacter sp.
CGGCGATGAAGTAATGCGCTGGCGCCGGCGAATTGCCCGGCGTCCGAAAGGCGAAGACCGCACTGTCGCCGTACGCCTGGGGGCTGCTCGTAGGCGCATCGCCCCACGCCGATGGTGCAGTCACCGAAGCAAAATCGCCTGTCGTCACGGGTGGTTGGGGAAGTTCCCTGATCCTTTGCCCACCTTCGAGCGTGACCTCGCTCCAGACATACTTCTTCATGCCGTCCTGCGGCGGAACCCACGGGCCACCCGTCTGGCTCCAACCCGGCGAACCGGCGATGACGACGTCCATCCCGTATTCGCGCGCCCTGTCGACGGCCAGATTGAACGCCTCTCCCCACCGATCGCTCATGAATGGCGCAGGCGGGTCTACCACGGTCGGCTCGAACAGGGCTCCGCTGAAGGCGTGAACGCCGCCGACACCCATGCGCTTCATCCATTCGAGATCCGCAAGCGCGCCGTCCGCGGTAATGTTCCCGTTCATCCAGTGCCACCACAAGTGCGGACGCGCTTCCTGCGGGGGCTCTTCGAAACCCTCGCGCAGTTCGGGCGAGGGTTCCTCGGCATGCGCTCCTGTCGCGGGATGAGCTGCGAGAACAGACGCACAAGCTAGGAGATGGATCAACTTCATGAAACGCGACCTGACATTGGGGCTAGAGTTTGAGCCTTCACGCCGGAGCCATCACCGCTGGCAGCAAATGACCGCCGGGAGGGCGAGCGCCTGCGATGCAAACGCTGCCGCCATTCGCCGCAACATCTGCCAAAACGCCTCTCGGTTACATGGCCAGTTGCCGACAAATGGTATTCCCTCCGGCATTCGAGAATTCCTTCCTCTCAGAACTGAGCGGAGAATCCGAGCGTGATCGCGCGGCCAAGCGTGCTGCCGTTAGCAAAGCCGCCGAGCGCGCCGGCATTGGGTTGAGCACCTGAAAACGGCGGATCGTTGTCAAAGAGATTGGAAACATTGAGACTGAGCCGGGCATCAGCGATGCTGACAAACTCTTCGAGACCGTAGCTGAGAGCGAGATCGACCAACGTATAGGAGTCGATACTCGATTGCCCGACAATCTCCCCGTCAGGAACGTCGTAGCCGGCATTGTGACGCACCGACAGACTGCCTCTGAATGCCCCCGCACTCGCGCCAAGCGTGCCGACGACGTTGTAGCGCGGCGTCGATCCGTTGACTGTCTCACCCGAAAGGTAATCGACGTAGGGCTGGCCCGGCGCCGAGGCGATGTCCTTTGAGAAGAGGTAGGTTCCGGCCAGGCGGCCGAATACGGAGCCGAACTGCGTGTCCGTACTATAGCGCAGCGAGACATCGAGGCCATCCATCTTCAAGTTGCCGAAGTTGTTCCGCCGGGCATCGATCACCCCTGCAATATTGACGCCCGGATCAAACAGATCCTCGATCGATCCAATGCCGGGCGCACCGCCAGCGTCGATGCGAACATAGATGTCTTCAAGGCTGTTCAGATAGTCGAGGGTGCACGGTCCTGCCGAGGACGCCGGAAAGGGACCGAACCCCGAGCCGCACAGATTGTAATCCGATGCGAACGAACCTGCGAAGCCGAACGCCCCGAGCGAGAGACTGACGAGGTTCTCCACCTTCGTGTTCCAGTAGGTTACTCCGATATCGAGGCCGCTTATACCAGATGGTGTCCATTCTCCTCCGATCGAGAAGGTTTCGCCTTCCTGCGGCCGAACATTCTGGCCGGCCCCGGCGATAAACACGAAGTAATTGTTGGGCGCGAAGGTGAGGATCTGGAAGCGGGTGTCGACCTTGTTGCCCGAGTCGGCCAGGCTGGGCGCGACGAAACTTGTCTGGTAGTTGGCGCGGAGGACCAGATCCTCGAATGGCCGGTAATCGAGACCGATACGGGGATTGGTGGTCCCGCCGAAATCGCTGTAATCGTCGTGCCGAACGGCGACGTTGAGCGACAGTTCCTCAACAAGCTGCGAACGATTTCCAACCCCGACGAGCGGTACCTGGACTTCGGCGAAGACGGCCTTGATCGTACGGTCTGCCGGGAAAGTCTGTAGATTCGACCGATCGCCGATGGGACCGATCGAGGTTTCGTTGTCCAACTCCTGGCGGCGAATTTCGCCACCGAAGGCCACGGCGACATTGCCGCCGGGTGCTTCGAACAGAACCCCGTTTGCAACGACCTGGGCGCTTTGGAGCGTATTCTTGCCGCGAGAGTAGAATTCATAGTCCGCGAGAGCGGCCAGAACGGCCGCATTTGTCTGAGCCGGATCGTATGGATTGATGTTCGTTGCATTGACCGCGGAGCCGTTGAGGCCTGTGCGGTCGCTGATCTCTGCGGTGCTTTCGCCGTAAATGAACTCGGCGCGCAACTGCCAGTTGTCATCGATGTTCCAGGCAAGGCTCGGCGTGACCTGCCAGAGTTCGAATGTCTGGGGCGTGATGCGCGATTCGCCAAGAGCGCGCGAATAGTCGAAGCTGACTTCCTGGCTTGTCTCCCCATCGACGGAAACGAAATACGGGTTGCCCGCGTCGATTGTGAAAGACACAGGTATCGAACCTATATCCGTGTAGGATTCAGTATCCCGTCGAGAGTAGAATGCGTCGATGTTGAGACTGAGGCTGTCGGAAAGGTCCTGCTCAAGATATCCGAACAGACCATAACGTTCCTCTTTCGGGACCAAACTCGTACCATCGGACGTCTCGCATAGCGGGGCCGTTGCGACAGGGCTCGGAGTCGGGCCGGAATAAACCGTCCCGTTGACCTCGAAGGTGCCGTATTCGCAGGCGGAGCTACGATAGTCCTCGCCGGTTATGCTGGAGAAGTCGCTGGTGATGTAATCGCGATCCTTGCCCAGGATGGCATCATGGCGGGTTGCGTAGGCGCTCACATAGGCCGATCCGCTGTCCCAGCTGGTCCCGGCGGTCAGCGTGAGGTTATCCTCGTTGTAATTGTCCGCAAACTTGTGCTGATAGTTGAATCCCAATCCTTCGTAGGATTGCCTCGCGACATAATTCACCACACCTCCAATCGCGTCCGAACCATAGGTTGCGGAGCCACCGTCCGGCATTACCTGAACAGTACGCAACACGTCGGCCGGAATGAGGTTCGGATCGGGGTCCGTGGACAGGATTCCGACCGGCACGACACGATGGCCATTGAAAAGGACGAGTGTCGATGTTTGTCCCGATGAGCTGCCCGAGGAATTGCCGATCCCGCGCAGCCCGATTTTCGGCACCGGACTGGCCCAGCTGGCCGTACCCACGGCAACGGTATTGAACGTGGGCAATTGCGGAACGGTCTGGTTGAGTACGTCGGTCGCCGAGGCAGCACCTGTCGCCTCGATCTCATCTTCACTGACGGTCAGGAGGTTGGCGCCGGTCGGTGCTTTGACGCCGCGGATGAGCGTGCCGGTGACGACGATGGTGTCGGTGTTGCGGTCCGCCTCCGTCTCTTCTCCGCGCTCGTCGCTTGCGGAAACCGTCTGACTTTGTTCCTGCGCCGAAGCCGTGGCCGACATCGAATTGATCGCCGCGAAGCCGGAGCCGGCCAGAAGCACGTATCTGAGATTCATTGGGACGTCCCTCCCCTAAGTGTTCTAGTTTGATCTTCCATTGTGAATGCCGCGGCGCGGCTTTTCTGTGTCAGCACGTCCGACTGCTGCTCCAGCAGCGCGTGCGACGTGCGACAAACCAGTTGAGCCATCCAAACAGGCTGGGCGCATCCGATGCGACGGCTGAGAGCGCGCAAACGCGTCGGACTCGCCGCGGGCGCCGTCATAGGCACACAAGCACACTGGCACTCTCCCAACCATATTTTGCATGCGTATAATCACATGCAATATGATTCGGTCAATTGAAAAGATTATAATCAATCAAAAGCAATCAAATTGCTCGGCGGCCCGCCTCCGGGCGCAAGCGCGGTCCTTTCGCTTGATCGAGCTCGGCCAGCCCGGGACCGGGCCGTCGCGCCGGGGGTGCACATTGCTGGAGTGCCGTTCAGTTGCTTGCGGTAACTGAACGGCACCTGCCGTGCCGCCGTCGACGACATCAATTCATCGAGCAGCCTCCTGCTCATCCTGGATCTGTTCGAGAGACTTTCCGGCGTTGCTTGGCGCCCAGAACCAGCCGATGAGTCCGCTTACGGCGAGGAAGCCGGTGAGGATCCAGGCGAGCGTGGTGAACCCGGTTGCGGTGAGCCAGGGAACGAAGAAGCTGAAGACTCCGAGCGCGATCCTCACCACGGCGAAACACACGCCTTGTGCCGTGGCGCGCAATTCGGTGGGAAACATTTCCGCGCTCCACAATTGGAAGAGACTCTGCGCGCCAAAGCCTCCGCCGAATTGCAGCAGGAAGACGTAGAGGATGGCTATCGGAATGGTGAGCGGGAAGACTGCCAGGAGCGCCATTCCCACCACCTGAACCGCCGCCGACCACAGGAACATGTGCCGCTGGTTCACCTTGTCCGAAAGTTTCATGAACACGAAATAGATCGACAGCATGCCGATGAAGAAGCTGAGCGCCTGCACCGCTACGCTCTCTGCTTGGCTGGCCGCGCCCACCGTGCGCAGAATGTAAGGGAAGAAGAAGCCGTTCGTGCCGGCCCACAGATTCCAGAAGCCGTAGATGCCGACCAAGCCCAGGATGGACTTGAGATAGGGCCCCTTGAACAATCTTGACACCGGCGCGCGCACTGCGCCGGCCTTCTGCGTTTCCTCCCAGCGACGGGACTCGCGCATGCGGCTACGTAGAGTCATGAGCCCCAGCGCGATCACCACCAGATGGGCAAAGACAATGCGCGCACCCAGTTCGCCGAGGCTCGTGAGAGCGAGACTCAGCAGCAGCACGACGGTCGGGCCGAGATACCAGAGCACCTGGGCGACACCCGAATGCCTGCCGCGCCGCTTGTCTGGCGCCTCCTCGGCAATCAGCGACCAACTCGCCGGAATGTCTGCGCCGACCGCCAGGCCGACTATGAGGAAGCCGACGACAATCATCCAGGGGGCTACCGCGAAGACCAGCATCGACATGCCGGCGGCATAAACCAGCATATCCCACTGATAGATGCGCTTGCGGCCAAACCGGTCGCACAGCCAACCGCCCACCAGGGCGCCGACACCGGCCCCGATCGCGTTCGGTCCGAAGGCCGCAATCAGGCCTACCAGATCGTTAGAGAGTCCGTACATCTCCTGCCAAAGGGCAAGCGCGGCGGCACCTGCAACGATCGAACCGGCATCGATGTAATTTGCCAGCCCGGCAAGAATGGTGTTGCGCCAATTGTCCTTCTGCACCGAGTTGTCGCTCATCGTGCACTCCTCTCAACCAGAAAGTTCTTGTCTGTTTTGTGGCCGCCCGCGCCGCGCCGGTTCCAGGAGTCGATGGCAGAGACTGCGATCACGCGGGCACTTTCACCGCTGCGAGCCAGGCCTCGCGATAGCTGGCCAGATCCACCGGCAGAGGCTCAACCGGGTGTAGCGCGCTCTCGCACTTGAGGTTCGGCTCGACCAGCCGCAGCGCGCCGAACGACACGTCGTTGTGAGCATCGGCGGTGTAGACGCGGATGTCGGGGCGAAGGCTTGCCAGCGCCCGTACAAATACCTCTGCCTCGGCGAAGCGGCCCTCCACCAAGAGCAGGCCCTTTGCGTCAATCAGGGCAAGCGCGCGTTCGGCGATCAGCGCGGCATAGAGGCAAGCGGCCGCCCGGCGAGCGAAGCGATCTTCGGGACGTGCGATCCAGCGACCCTTGTGGTTGGGGAAGGGCCCCGATCCCGGCGCAAACGTCGGCAACACCATCGATCCTGCGGCAACCACCTTGGATACCGCGGCAAGCAGATTCGGCTGGTCGGGGCGGATATCGACCTGATGGGTGTCGAATTCGATCAGCGTCTCGATTTCCCGCCCACCCATGAAGCGGGCCGAAGGCACGGGGCGACCCTGTGGATCGACGTTGACCAGGCAGTCGCGGCCCTCGGGCAGTACCGCGATGTCGACGGGCTCCACCGGCAGGCGCATGGCTATGAACCATGTGCCGGTGGAAAGGATGGTCGCTTCGCGCTTGGCAATCTCGGGATAACCGCGCGCGGCCAGAAGGGCCGCATTGGAATCGTGCAGCCCGGCCAACACCCGGCAGTCTGCGGGCAGGCCGGTAGCCGCGCTGATCTCGGGTCGAAGCGTTCCGATCTGCTTCCCGGCGCGGGCCAGCGGTGCGAATTTCCGTGCCCAACCTGCATCGCGCGCCAGATCGGAGAAAGTGTGATCCTGAGGCAACCACAGGTCCGAATGGCACCCAAGGCTGGTCACTTCGGATACGGCCTTGCCCGAAAGAAACCACGCCCAGTATTGTGCCCATGGCAGCAGGGTCGCCTCGGCGAAGCGCGCTGGGTAGAGCTGCTCGAGCCAGTGCAATTGCGCGCCGATGTTGAGGCCGGCGGGTAGGGCCGGCGAGCCCGAACGGACGAAGGCGTCGCGACGCTGCCGATAGGCCTTGAGAGACGGTGCGGGCAATTCCTGCTCGTAATCGAGCGGCGCGAAAGCGAGCGAGTCTCCGTCAAGCGCCGCCACTCCCGCGCCATGCGCCACGGGCACCGCATATTCCACCGGCTCGCCCGACCACGCGGCCAGCGCGTCGACCAGCCATTCGCCGATCCCGTCCGCGTCGAGCCTCAGCAGGCCATCCTGACGCATGGTCTCGTTGAGCCGCGTGGCGCGATCGAGCATCTTGCCCTCGCGCGACCACAGGCTCACTTTGCTCATGGTCTTGCCGATATCGACGACGATGGCATACCCTAGCGGCAAAGAATCCTCCCCGTGAGCGCTCTGGATGACGCGGATAATGATCGAGCGTTAGCGAAAATGATTGTTTGTGAAAAGCGTGAATGATAGTCGGGTCGACGCATGAACATACAGTCTCCCCTGGCCGGCCAGGCCATTCCGTTCGAGATCCCCGCCAGTCGCTGGGACGAAGCACAAGCCGTCGGCAAGAGCGAGGCGGAGTTGCTTTTGTATCGCTCCAACCTGCTCGGAGCTGACCTTACGGTCACCAACTTTGGCGGCGGCAACACTT
>DASWIR010000287.1:0-4283 GCA_036397575.1 Alteraurantiacibacter sp.
CGCAAGGGGAATTAGGCGGACAATGGACTTCATAACCATCCTATCGATCTTCGTGCTGGCCTGTTTCGTGGGCTATTACGTGGTCTGGTCGGTCACTCCGGCGCTGCACACGCCGCTGATGGCGGTGACCAATGCGATCAGCTCGGTAATCATTGTGGGCGCACTGGTTGCCGCGGCGGCGGCTGAAGTGCCCTATGCGAAATGGCTCGGGCTGGCCGCCATCGCGCTCGCCAGCGTTAACATTTTCGGCGGCTTCGCCGTCACCCAGCGCATGCTGGCGATGTACAAGAAGCGGGAGCGCAAATGATGCCTGCAGCGCTTCCCGAAGCCGTCGCCCACACGCCCGGATGGGCACTGCTCGCCTATCTCGTCGCGGGCGTGTGCTTCATCCTCGCGCTGCGCGGCCTGTCCTCGCCGGAGACTAGCCGGGCAGGCAACCGTTTCGGCATGATCGGCATGGGAATTGCCGTGGCGACGACGCTGGTCGTTTCCGAATTTGCGAACATCGCCGAGGTCGGTGCGGCCATAGCTGCCGGCGGCATCGTCGGCTTCGTCATCGCCCGCCGCATCGCCATGACGGCGATGCCGCAGCTCGTCGCGGCGTTTCATAGCCTCGTCGGCCTTGCCGCCGTGCTGGTCGCGGCGGCCGCCTTCCTCAATCCCGGCGCCTTCGATATCCTCGGGGCGGACGGCAGCATCTTTGCGGTCAGCCGGATCGAGATGGCATTGGGCGCGGCGATTGGTGCGATTACCTTCTCCGGCTCGGTGATCGCCTTCGCCAAGCTCAATGGCAATATGAGCGGCGCACCGATCCTGCTGCCCGCCCGGCATGTGATCAATCTCGGCACTCTTGTGGCGATTCTAACCCTGACCGGGCTCTACGCGCTCGCCGCCAGCGCGGGGCCGGGCGAGGGCATGGCCTTCTGGATCATCGTCGCGCTGGCCTTCGCGATCGGCTTCCTGCTAATCATCCCGATCGGCGGGGCGGACATGCCGGTCGTGGTCTCGATGCTGAACTCCTATTCGGGGTGGGCGGCGGCGGCGATGGGATTCACGCTGCACAATACGGCGATGATCATCACCGGCGCGCTGGTCGGCAGCTCTGGCGCGATCCTCAGCTACATCATGTGCCGGGCCATGAACCGCAGTTTCATCAGCGTGATCGCCGGCGGATTCGGCGCGGAAAGCGGCGGCGGCGCGGGAGAGGCGAAGAGCGATCGTCCATGGAAGCGCGGCAGCGCGGAAGATGCCGCCTTCCTCCTCAAGGAAGCCGAAAACGTCATCATCATCCCCGGCTACGGCATGGCGGTGGCGCAGGCGCAGCATGTGCTGCGCGAAATGGCCGACCAGCTCAAGGAGCAGGGGGTCAACGTCAAATATGCCATCCATCCGGTCGCGGGCCGCATGCCAGGGCACATGAACGTGCTGCTGGCCGAAGCGAACGTACCCTATGACGAGGTGTTCGAACTGGAGGATATCAATTCCGAATTCGCCCAGGCCGATGTCGCTTTCATCATCGGAGCCAACGACGTGGTCAATCCGGCGGCCAAGACCGACAAGTCCAGCCCGATTTACGGCATGCCCGTGTTCGACGTGGACAAGGCCAAGACGGTGATGTTCATCAAGCGCAGCATGGGCGGGGTCGGCTATGCCGGGGTCGATAACGATGTTTTTTACATGGATCAGACCATGATGCTCTTGTCAGACGCCAAGAAAATGGTCGAAGAGATAAACAAGTCGCTTTCATGAACGAGTGACAGTTAACCGGTCTCGGTATACCGGAATTTACCTAGAGGGGGCTCTGTACGGCGGTGTGGGAAACCGCCGGGGATTATGAGGGAGCAGAGTTTGCGCAAGCTGGGCCTTATCGGCGGAATGAGCTGGGTCTCGACCAGTACCTATTACACTCACCTCAATCGCATCGTCCAAAGCCGGGTATCCAAATATTCGAGCGCCCCATTGCTCATCGAAAGTCTCGACTTCGCGGGTCTGTACGGCTCGCTGAGTGAAGAGGATTGGGACCGCGCGGCCGAGGTCCTGATCGCTTCGGCGAAGCGGCTGGAAACCGCAGGAGCCGGTGCGCTGGCGATTGGCGCCAATTCGATGCACAAGCTGGTGGACCGGATCGAAGGGGAAATCTCGATCCCGATCATCCATATCGCCGATGCTGTTGGCGCCAGGATGAAGGAAGCGGGGATCAAGCGGGCCGCTTTGCTCGGCACGCGCAATGTGATGACGGAGAGCTTTTATCGCCAGCGGCTGGTCTCGCATGGCGTGGACCTGCTGCCGCCGTCGATGGAATATGTCGAAGCGCTCGACAAGATCATCTACGAGGAGTTGGTGATAGGCCGCGCCTCGCGCAATGCCCAGCGTCTCCTGAAGACCATCATCACCAATAAGGAAAAGGACGGGGCCGAGGGGATCGTGCTCGGCTGCACCGAGCTGGAAATGGTTGTCGATGTCGACGCCAATGTGTTGCCGATTTTCGACAGCACCCGCATCCATGCGGATCGCTGCGCGGCCTGGATCCTGGGGGAAGATTGATCGCGACGTCCGCGCCCGCCCATTGCATCGCACCGCTCGAGGACATAGCTCGGCAGCCCATGCTCCGTGCCAGCTACGCCGCCGACCCCGCAAAAAGCCGCGGCCGCGAATTTGCCGAACGGTCCGACGGCACTCGCCGCGGCCCGCGCAGCGCATTTCAGCGCGACCGCGACCGGATCATCCATTCGATCGCCTTCCGCCGCCTGCGGCACAAGACGCAGGTCTTCATCGCGCCCGATGGCGATCATTATCGCGTGCGCCTGACCCACAGCCTCGAAGTGGCTCAGATCGGCCGCGTGATTGCCCGCGCATTGCAGCTGGACGAGGATCTCGCCGAGGCGCTGTGCCTCGCGCACGATATCGGCCATCCGCCTTTCGGCCATGCGGGGGAAGACGCATTGTGCGATGCGCTCGTGCCCTATGGCGGATTCGATCATAATGCGCAGGCGTTGCGTGTGCTGATGCGGCTCGAAAGCCCTTACTGCGATCATGATGGGCTGAATCTGAGCTGGGAGGTTCTCGAAGGCCTTGCCAAGCACAATGGTCCCGTCGCGGAGCCTTCATGGGCGTTGGCGGAGCTCGATGCGGCATTCCCGCTCGAACTCGCCCAATGGGCCGGTCTGGAGGCGCAGGTGGCCGCGCTTGCCGACGACATCGCCTACGACAATCACGATATCGACGATGGCTTGAGATCCGGCTTCCTCCTGCCCGAACAGCTGCTTGAGATCGATTTCGTCGCTGACCAGTGGCGGACGGTCGCAAAGCGCTTCCCCGCTGCCTCGCAAGAGCGGCAATTGCGCGAACTGGTGCGGTCACAAATCGGTCTCATGGTAAACGACTGCCTCGAGCAGACGTGCCGGAACCTGGCCGGGATCGAAACACCAGAGGATGTGCGTGGCGCGGGGAGGGCGCTGGTCGCTTTCTCTCCCGAAATGGCCGCGCAGGAGCGGGAGCTGAAGCGGTTCATGTATGCCAATCTCTATCACCATAGCGGCCAGCGGCGGACCGCCGCCTTGGCGAGCCAGGTGATCGCCGGGCTCTACGGCGCCTATCGCGGTGACGATGCTCTGTTGCCGGAGGATTGGCGCGCGGCGTTACCGGCAGAGGAGCCTGCGAAGAGCCGCCACATTGCCGATTTCATCGCGGGAATGACCGATCGTTATGCCCTGTCGGAACATCGCAGGATATACGGCCACGCGCCGGAAGGCCTTTCCAATGTATAGCCGCAAGCCGGAGGCCGAGGAGGTGCCGGTAGTGGTGCCGCAGGAGGCGCGGCGGCGTATTCTGCTGGTCGGTGGGACCGGGCTGCTCGGTTCCGAAGTGATCGGCATTGCCAGCGAACGCCCGCAATTGCGCCTCATCACCATGGCGCGGCGCGAGTTTTCGATCCCGCACGGCATCAAGCTGGAGCTGCTGGTTTCGCCATCGGAGTGCTGGGCGCAGGCGGTGGCGGATATCTGCCCCGATTCGGTGATCTGCGCTCTCGGCACGACCTGGCGCAAATCCGGCGGCAGCGAAGAAGCATTTCGCGCGGTCGATCACGATCTGGTGCTGGACATTGCCAGGGCGGCGAAGGAATCGGGCGTGCATGGCTTCGTCCATATTTCCGCCGCCGGGGCCAATGCGCGCTCCAAGAATTTCTACCTGAAGACCAAGGGCGAAATAGAAGCGGAACTGCAGGCGCTGAAGCTGCCCAGGCTGGACATTCTTCGTCCGGGCCTGATTCGCGGCAGCCGCAA
>DASWIR010000288.1:0-7300 GCA_036397575.1 Alteraurantiacibacter sp.
GGCGCTGGCCATGGTTGCGCCATGGATGCCGTCGCGTCCGGTCTTGGAGCCGACATAGACGATCGGGTTTCCCACCCCGGTCGCGGCCGAATAGAAGATCTTGTCGGCATCGGCGATGCCGACCGTCATCGCATTGACGAGGATATTGCCGTCATAGGCCTTGTTGAAATTCGTCTCACCGCAAATGGTCGGGACGCCCACGCAATTGCCATAGCCGCCGATGCCGGCGACGACGCCCTGCACTAGGTGCTTCATCTTAGGGTGCTCAGGCCGTCCGAAGCGCAACGCGTTGGCATTGGCGATCGGCCGCGCGCCCATGGTGAAAACGTCGCGCAATATGCCGCCCACGCCGGTCGCCGCGCCCTGATATGGCTCGATATAAGAAGGGTGGTTGTGGCTCTCCATCTTGAAGATCGCCGCCTGGCCGTCACCGATGTCGATCACACCGGCATTCTCGCCCGGGCCGCAGATCACCCACGGAGCCTCAGTCGGCAGTTTTTTAAGATGCAGACGGCTCGACTTGTAGGAGCAATGCTCCGACCACATCACCGAAAAGATGCCCAATTCGACGAGGTTCGGCTCGCGTCCGAGTGCATTCAGGATGCGCTGATATTCCTCGGGGGCCAGCCCATGTTCGGCGGCGATTTCGGGAGTCACTTCGGCCATAGGCGCGGCACTTAGCGAGGCGCGCCGAGTCCCGCTAGCCCTGCCGCGCTTGACCGGCGCATCCATCCCCGCCAATGCTCGCACGCATGGGCCAAGAGGGCGGAAATATCGCGGATCTGAACTTCGAAGATGCCTTGAAGGCGCTCGAAGAGGTCGTTCGCAAGCTTGAAGGCGGCGAAGTGCCGCTCGACGAATCGATCGACCTTTACGAGCGTGGCGAGGCCTTGCGGAAGCATTGCCAGGCCCGGCTAGATGCAGCGCAGGCGCGGATCGAGAAGATCGTCGCCAGCCCGGATGGCAAGCCTGCGGCCACGGAGCCCTTCGATGCCGATTGAGCGCCTGGCCTGAAATGGGGTTGGTCCTGGTCGATGATATCCTCCAGCTCGGGCTCGCCCGCATTCAGGCCGAAGTCGACTCGGCTTTCGACGAACTCATCCCGATCCCGAATGACAGCCGCTCGAGACTGGTCGAGGCGATGCGCTATGCAGCGATCGGCGCCGGCAAGCGAGTGCGCCCGCTGCTGCTTACCGCCACGGCCGAGATGTATAACGTCGATCGTGAGGCGGCCCTTCGCGCGGGCTGCGCGGTCGAAGCGATCCACGCCTATTCGCTGATCCATGACGATCTGCCTTGTATGGACGACGACGATCTGCGCCATGGCAAACCGACCGTGCACCGGGCTTTCGGCGAGGCGACAGCGGTGCTGGCCGGAGACTCGCTCCATGCGCTGGCATTCGAAATCCTGTCCATGCCGGAAATGAGCGGCGATCCTTTCGTCCGCGCGGAACTCGTGCGGATTCTCGCCTGCGCCAGCGGCTACAACGGCATGGCCGGAGGTCAGGTGATGGATATGGTCGCCGGAGAGAAGGAGTTCGACCTTCGCGCCGTCACAAGGCTCCAGCAGTTGAAGACCGGCGCGTTGCTCGGCGCGGCGGTCGAAATGGGCGCGGTGCTGGGCCACGTCCCGCCGGAAGCGCGCGGGCAGTTACGCGCTTTTGCGCGCGATATCGGGCTCGCGTTCCAGATCGTCGACGATCTTCTCGACCATGAGGGGGACGAAGCGAAGGCCGGGAAGACGCTGCGCAAGGATGCAGATAAAGGCAAATCGACCTTCGTCAGTCTGATGGGGCCGGAGGCAGCGCGCGATCAGGCGCGAGCCCTGTCCGAACAGGCGATCGGCCATCTCGTGCATTATGACAGTGAGGCGGACCTGTTGCGGGCTATTGCGCGCTACATTGTGGAGCGGGACAGGTAATGGCGCAGCGTATCGGCATCTATCCCGGCACGTTCGACCCGATTACGCTTGGTCATACGGACATCATTCGCAGGAGTGCGAAGCTCGTCGATACGTTGATTGTCGGCGTCACCACCAATCCGGCCAAGGATCCGATGTTCTCGCCTGAGGAACGGATCGAGATGGTCCGCGCGGAGGTCGAACGGATCGGCATTTCCAATGTCCAGGTGGAGGGCTTTAACGCGCTGCTCGTCAAATATGCCCATCGTAAGGAGGCGACCGTGCTGATCCGCGGCCTGCGTGCGGTGGCCGATTTCGAATATGAGTATCAGATGGCGGGCATGAACCAGCAACTCGATCCCGCAATCGAAACCGTCTTCCTGATGGCCGACGTCTCGCTCCAGCCCATTGCTTCCAAGTTGGTGAAGGAGATTGCCATGTTTGGCGGAGACATCGCCCCGTTCGTGAGCGCCGAAGTATGCAGTCTCGTTATCGCGCGGGTCGAAAAGATCGGGCGCAAGGGCGACTATTGAGTGTCTCCAAAAGCGTTCATTGCAGTTGCAGCAAGCGCCCGCTAGAGGCCGTGGCCAGGAAGAGAACCAACCGGAAAAATGATGATCACACGCTTGTTCGCCGGGGTGCTTGCCGCCTGTCTGATGCTCGTGCCGGTGATTGCCGCCGCTCAGGAAGCGGAGGTGGAAGCCGAGGCGGCGCCCGCCCCGCGGGTTTACCAGCCCATCAACTACGATCCGTCGGCCGATCCCGAGAATATCCTCTATCTCGACCTGTCGAATGGCGGCCGCGTGGCCATCCGGCTGATGCAAAGCTGGGCGCCCAGCCATATCGAGCGGATCAAGACGCTGGCGCGGCAGGGATTCTACAACGGGGTCATCTTCCACCGCGTGCTCGATGAGTTCATGGCTCAGACCGGCGATCCGACCGGTACCGGGCAGGGCGGTTCGGAGCTTCCCGACCTGGAGCCGGAATTCAATCCGATGCCGCATATTCGGGGCACCGTGTCCATGGCCCGCGCGCAGGCGGAAAACAGCGCCAACAGCCAGTTCTTCATCGTCTTCTATCCGCGCTTCTCGCTCGACCGGCGCTACACCAATTTCGGTCGGGTGATCTCCGGCATGGAATATGTGGATACGATCGAGCGCGGAGAGCCGCCGGAAAACCCGACACGCGTCCTCCAGGCATCGATTGCCGCCGACGGGCTACCGCAGATGCTGCCC
Organism: Alteraurantiacibacter sp.; assembly: GCA_036397575.1. Taxonomy (GTDB): domain Bacteria; phylum Pseudomonadota; class Alphaproteobacteria; order Sphingomonadales; family Sphingomonadaceae; genus DASWIR01. The sequence continues at coordinate 3,136 of DASWIR010000288.1, forward strand.
GAGCCGGAGCCGGTGGAACAGGAGATCACTCTCGACATGCTCAACAGCGCGGGCAGCGAGTAGGCATACTCAAACTCACATCGTCATTCCCGCGAAAGCGGGAACCCAGCGAGCGAGAGAGCCGCATAGCGCCAACTGGATCCCCGCCCTTCGACTAGTAAGGTGGAAACGAAGTTCGTTTTATTGGTAAGGTCGTCACCCTGAACCCTTCGACGGAGCTCAGGACGGGCTTGTTTCAGGGTCCATTTCTCCGCCTGGACCGGCCGGTCTGGGAGGCACGATGGATGCTGAAACGAGTTCAGCATGACGATGCAGCATGTGATGAACTTCAGTTCCAGGCGACCAGCTCAGGAGAGCCTTTGGCGGGGATGACGGAAGGGTAGTTGCTCCGCAATGCGCGTTGACCTGTTCGATTTCGACCTGCCGCAGGAACTGATTGCGCTGCGCCCGACGCGGCCCCGCGATGCCGCGCGCATGCTGGTGGTCGAAGGGCCGGAGTCGCCATTTGCCGACCGGTCGGTCCGTAACCTGCCGCAAATTCTCCATCCGGGCGACGTGCTGGTGTTCAACGATACGCGGGTTATCCCAGCCCAGCTTGAGGGAACACGCGGCGATGCCCGGATAGGAGCGACGCTGCACAAACGGCTCGATCTCCGCCGCTGGCAGGCCTTCATCCGCAACGCCAAGCGGCTCAAGGAAGGCGACCGGATCGCATTTCCGGCCGGTGTCTCGGCAATCGCAGAGATGCGGCACGAGGACGGCAGTTTTACGCTGGCTTTCGAAAGCGAGGAGCCGGTCGAGGTGCTGCTGGAGCGGGCAGGGCGGATGCCGCTGCCGCCCTATATCGCAGGCAAGCGAGCTACCGACGAGGCCGACCGCAGCGATTACCAGACGATCTTTGCCAAAGAGGATGGCGCCGTCGCCGCGCCCACTGCCGCGCTCCACTTCACCGACGAATTGCTCGCCTCACTGGATGATGCAGGCGTGAAGCGCGAGACCCTGACACTTCATGTCGGGGCGGGGACCTTTCTGCCGGTCAAGGCCGAGGACACCGGCGATCACCGGATGCATTCGGAATGGGGGCGGATCGATGCGGATACAGCGGAGCGCCTCAATGCCGTGCGGTCGACCGGAAGCCGCGTGATCGCGGTCGGCACTACATCGCTGCGCCTGCTCGAAAGCGCGGCCGACCGGGACGGCATCATCCGTCCGTTCGAGGGCGACACGGCGATTTTCATCACCCCGGGCTACGAGTTTCGCGCGGTGGACGGGCTGATGACCAATTTCCACCTGCCCAAATCCACGCTTTTCATGCTGGTCAGCGCGTTGATGGGCCGCGAGCGGATGCAGGGCGCCTATGCCCACGCCATCGCGGAAAAATACCGCTTCTACAGCTACGGCGACGCGAGCCTGCTGCTGCCTTAAACGAGCAAATTTCGGCGATTTGGTTGTTTGCAAACACGAAGCCAATGTCGAACGATCGTTTCCACTTCGTCACCCTGAACTTGTTTCAGGGTCCATTTCTCCACTTGGACTGTCCGTCTCGGCGGCTCGATGGATGCTGAAACAAGTTCAGCATGACGAAGGGTGATGGAGCGCCGCCGCGGTTGCAATCCACATAATCGCCCAAATTTTCCGGCCTATTCCGTCGTCTTGCCGTCGAAATGCTCGTGGCTGACATCCGCCTCGACCTTCGTTGCATGGATTACGCCATCGACATGCTCGGGCGGGCCATAGATCGTGTAGAAGCGCAGCGGCGTGTCGCCGGTGCATTTCACGTTGTGACGTGAGCCTTGCGGCACGATCACGGCCTCGTCTTCGGATACATGATAGACATTCTCGTCGATCATGACTTCGCCCCGGCCTTCCTCGAAGCGGAAGAACTGGTCGCGGTCGTCATGCACTTCCGCGCCGATTTCCTCGCCCGGCTGCAGCGTCATCAGCACGAGCTGAAGATTGTGCCCGGTATAGAGAACCTTGCGAAAGTCGTCGTTCGCTACGGTCTGCTTTTCGATGTTGTCGTGATAACCCTTCATGGACGCCTCCTTGGCTTGCTCACTAAATGGCAGCTTTCGGACGAAGTTCCATTGTTTTGGCGCAATGAATTTCGCCGATGGACGTAATCGGAAATATCGAATCGGCAGACCGGGCGGGAATGGATATTTGCCGACGCGATGCACTTGCAAAGCCGGCGCGGCTCGCCCATCTGCTCCCGGTGACTGATCCGATCCTCGATATTCGCGGCCTTTCCAAGACCTATAAGGGCGGGGTGAATGCGCTCGACAATGTCGAACTTTCCATCCGCAAGGGTGAGATATTCGCCCTGCTCGGGCCGAATGGCGCGGGCAAGACTACGCTGATCGGCGCGATTTGCGGTCTCGTCCGGCCGACGGGCGGCACGATCCAGGCGTTCGGCGGAGACATCCGCCGCAACTGGCGCGAGGCAAGGCGCAAGATCGGGCTCGTCCCGCAGGAATTGAGCTTCGACATGTTCGCCAAGGTCGAACCGTCAGTCGCTTTCTCACGCGGAATGTTTGGCTGCCCGCGAGACAAGGGGCGGATCGAGGAGGTTCTGCGGTCCCTGTCGCTATGGGACAAGCGAGACGAGCAGATACGCACGCTTTCCGGCGGGATGAAACGCCGGGTAATGATCGCCAAGGCGCTCAGCCACGATCCCGAACTGCTGTTCCTCGACGAGCCGACCGCGGGCGTCGATGTCGAGCTGCGCCGCGATATGTGGAAACAGATCGGCGCGCTGCGCGAACGCGGCACGACGATAATTCTCACCACCCACTATATCGATGAAGCCGAGGAAATGGCCGACCGCGTCGGCGTGATCGACAAGGGACGCCTCCTGCTGGTCGACGACAAGGATGCGATCATGGCCAAGCTCGGGCGGACGGAGGCGCGTTTCACCCTGGCCGAGCCGATGACGGCAATTCCGCCCGACCTTTCGGCCTACCCGGTCGCGCTGGAGAATGATGGCCGGCTTCTGGTCTATCGCGGCGGTGACGGGACGGGCAAAGGCAAACGGGAAGTCGCCGATCTGACGCGGGCGCTGGTCGGCGGCGGGCATTTGTTCACCGCGCTCGACACCGCGGAATCGTCACTTGAGGATATTTTCGTGAACCTTGTCGCGAGCGGGCAGATGGAGGCGGCGGAATGAATTTCCGGGGCGCCCTGGCGATTTTCAATAACGAAATCATGCGGGCTTTTCGCACAGCCTTCGGTTCGATCGTCTCGCCGGTGCTGACCACCTCGCTCTATTTCATAGTCTTCGGCGCGGCTATCGGCGGGCGCATCAGCGAGATCAACGGCATATCTTACGGCGCCTTCATCGTGCCCGGCCTGCTGATGCTGACGCTGCTCAGCGAAAGCACGTCCAATGCCAGTTTCGGTATCTACATGCCGCGCTTCACCGGTGCGATCTACGAATTCCTTTCGGCCCCGGTCGGCGTTGCCGAAACGCTGATCGGCTTCGTCGGCGCCGCGGCTGCCAAATCGCTGATCCTGGCGACCATCATCCTCCTGACGGCGAACCTGTTTGTCGACTACTCCATCGCGCATCCGGTGCTCGCGGTGGGTTATATCCTGCTGGTTTCCGCTTCGTTTTCGCTGTTCGGCTTTATCCTCGGCATCTGGGCCGACGGGTTCGAAAAATTGCAGATATTCCCATTGCTGATCCTGACCCCGCTCACCTTCCTCGGCGGCACCTTCTATTCGATCGACATGCTGGAGGAACCATGGCGCACCGTGGCGCTGTTCAACCCGATCGTGTATCTTGTGAACGGGCTTCGCTGGACTTTCACTGGCACGTCGGACGTCACCATCGGGGTGAGTTTGGGCATGACTCTGGGTTTCCTCGCAATTTGCGTGGCAATCATCGCAGTAATCTTCAAGACAGGGTGGCGGCTGCGAGACTGAGACGCTAGTCGCTCGGTGCCATGACAAATATCGCCAGGATGATCCGTGCAGGGCTCGGCGGTGCCCTGCTGATATTCGCAGTCCAACCCGCGACGGCTGAATTGCCCGAACCGGTTCGGGAGATGGTCGAGGCAGCGATAGCCAACGGCAAGAAGGAAACGGTCGCTGCGGTGATCGCCATCGCCCGGCAGACCAATCCCGACGATGCGGATGAACTCGATGCGATTCAGGAAGCGTTCGA
>DASWIR010000289.1:0-6994 GCA_036397575.1 Alteraurantiacibacter sp.
GTCCATCTCGATGCCGCGGGCATCCAGGAATTCGTTTTCGACCCCTTCCACCCGGGTCTGCCAGTCCTGTCCGTTGTAGATCGCTGTGACACTGCGTTCGACCTGCCCGGCGACGAAATTGACACCCGCAATCTGCTCACGCACCGCCTCGACATCCTTCTCGTCGAATGGCCGGATCTGCCCCCGGTCGGTCTGGATCGGAAAGACGAAAAAGACGTTCGAGCCAAGCGAGCTGATCTGCTCTTCGATATTCGCCGTAACGCCGCGGCCCAGCGTAACCATGGTGATCACCGCTGCCACGCCGATGATGATGCCGAGCGTCGTCAGGAAGCTGCGCAGAATATGGCGTCGGATCTCGCGGAAGGCGAGGAGGAGAGTGGTACCGAACATCAGGCAGTTCCGACCGGCGTGCCATGACGGTGACCGCGTTCGACCCGCTCGACCAGGCCGTCCTTGAAGTACACGATAGTCTTGGCGAAGTCCGCCATGTCCGGCTCGTGCGTCACCATCAGGATGGTGATTCCGGTCCCGTTGAGTTCGGTCAGGAACTCCATGATCTCGATCGAACGCTCGGAATCGAGATTGCCGGTGGGCTCATCGGCAAGGAGAACCTCCGGGTCGGTGACCAGCGCGCGCGCAATGGCCACGCGTTGCTGCTGACCGCCCGAAAGTTCGGCCGGTGTGTGCTCGGCCCAGGGCACGAGGCCGACCCGGTCCATCGCCTTCAGCGCCGCTTCGCGCCGTGCGGCCTTGCTCTCGCCGCGATAGAGTAATGGCAGCTCGACGTTCTCGACCGCGGTGGTGCGGGAGAGCAGGTTGAAACCCTGAAACACGAAGCCGAGATATTTGCGCCGCAGCAGCGAGCGCTGGTCGCGCGACAGCGATTGCACTTCCGTGCCGAGAAAACGGTAGGTGCCCGAAGTCGGCGTATCGAGACAGCCGAGGATATTCATCGTCGTCGACTTGCCGGAGCCCGAGGCGCCCATAATGGCGACGAAATCGCCCCGCTCGATAGTCATATCCACTCCCTTCAGCGCCTGGAACGCTGCGGTTCCCTCGCCGAAGGTCTTGGTAATCCCCTCCAATTCGATGATCGGTTCGCCCGTCATCCGCCGGCGGCCTTCACAGAGGTGACGACTTTCATGCCGGGCTCGAGCTTGTCCGAAGTCACCACCGTCCGGCGGCCGTCGCTCTGTCCGGTGACCACTTCGGCCTCTTCCAGCGTCCCGTCGTCCTTCAGGATATGGACCGTCTGGCGACTGCCGCGGCCGATCGTCGCTCGCGCTTCTTCGCGTTCGAGCCCGAACTCCTCGTTGAAGAGTTCGTCCCCGTCGGTAGCCGGCTCATCCTCAGGATCGAAGCGCAGCGAGCCGTTCGGAATCAGCATGCCGCTTCCCGTCCGCTCCGTGGCGATATTGGCGGTGGCCGTCATCCCGGGCCGCAACAGCCCGCTTTGATTGTCGACCGTCAAGCGTGCCTCATAGATGATCACCGAGTTACCCTGCTGCTGTTGCTGCTGCGCCGTCTGGGCGGTGTTGTTCGATGCGAGATCGACCCGTTCGACGATGGCGGGAAATCGGCGGCCGGGATAGGCATCGACGGTGAAGGTCGCCTCCTGTTCCGCCGCGACCTGCCCCACGTCGGCTTCGTCGATCGAGACCCTGAGCTGCATTTGCGAGAGGTCCTCGGCGATCACGAACAGCGTCGGCGTATTGAAGCTGGCGGCAACCGTCTGGCCAGGCTCGACCTGGCGCGCGAGCACCACGCCCGAAACGGGCGAACGGATCACCGCGCGGTTGCGGTTGGTGATCGCAGTGGAAAGCTGCGCCTGTGCGGCGGCGACGCTGGCCTGAGCGGAAGCAACTCCCGCCCGGTTGCGCTTGACCGCCGCCTCGGCGGCTTCGAGCTCGGTCTTCGACGGCACTTTGCCGTCCGAAAGGCGGTAAACTTCCTGCAGGCGGGCGAGCTGCGCACTGTCGACGTCGAGTGTAGCTCCGGCCTGGGCGACCGATGCCCGGGCGGAATTGAGATTCGCCTGCGCCTGGCGAATCTGGTCCTCGATCACGTCGGTATTGATCTGCGCCAGTACTTGCCCGCGGGAGACCCGGTCGTTGACGTCGACATAGATGCGATCGATCCGGCCCGAGACCTCCGAGCCGACTTCGATCTGGTTGGTCGGGCGCAAATTGCCGGTTGCGGTCACCTCGATGGCAAGCGAGCCCTGGGTGACCTCCTCGGTGATGTATTCCGGCTGTTCCTCGCCGCCACTGCCGAAATAAAGCACCAGCAGCAACAGGATCAAAGCGGGCACCCAGTATTTGGCCCAGCGGCGCCAGCGCGGCCTGATCTCGGTACCGAGAAATTCGTCGACGCTCTGGGTTTCCTCGGTGGCAGTGTCGCTCATTTTACTGTCTCTCGCTCGGAAATCTCGGGATAGGTTGCGGGCAGCCAGCCGCCGCCAAGCGCCTGGGTCAGGCGGACGAAGGCGCTGGCCCGCTCGGCCTGCGCGCCGACTTCGGCGTTGCGTGCGGAAAGGAGCTGGTTCTCAGCTGTGAGCAGGGTGCGGAAATCTGTAAGCCCGGCCTGGTACTGGCTGCGCGCGAGCAGCGCGGCATTGGCCGCTGCATCGCGCGCTTCACCCTGGATCGCCACGCGCTGGCGCGCGGCGCGCAGATCGACCGCGGCGGTCTCCACCTCCTCCAGCGCGCCCAGGATCTGCTGGCGCCAGAAGGCGAGCGCACCGTCGGCGGCCGCTTCGGCGCTGTCGATTTGCGCAGCGGTCCGTCCGCCGTCGAAGATCAGCTGGCTGATACCAGCGAACAGCCCGCCGGTGATAACATCGAACAGATTGCCGGCGCTGGTCGCGCCGGTGCCGATATTGCCGGTCAGGCGCACGAGCGGCAGCAGTTGCGCGCGGGCGACGCCCACGCGGGCGGAGGCGGCGACCAGCGAGGCCTCCGCCCCGCGCACATCCGGCCGTCGGCGCAGCACTTCGGCTGGCGCCTCGAACCCGGCGAGCTCCGGCGGCTCGGGCACGAAGGCGCTGTCTTCCAGCAGGGTGAGTACCCGCCCCGGCGGCTCGCCGATCAGCGTCGAGATAGCGTTGGAACTGGCAGCGAGATTGCTTTCGAGCAGCGGAACCGTCGCCGCGGTCTGAGCCCGCTGGCTGCGTGCCTGCTCCACATCCAGGGTCGAGACGAGACCGGCCTGGTTTCGCCAACGGGCGATCTGCAGGTTCTCCTCCTGATATTCCAGAGTGTCGCGAGCGATGGCGAGCTGCAGCGCGGTGGCGCGGGCCTGGATCGTGGTCAGCGCCACCTGGCCGACGACCAGGCGCTGCAGGTCGCCAAGCGAGTAGCCGGCGGCTTCGAGTTCGGCGCGGCTCGCGGCGACGTTGCCCCCGATCCGGCCGAACAGGTCCAATTCCCAACTGGCGTCGGCTCCAAGCGAGAAGTTGAAATCGTCGCTCGCGAAATCGCCGATGTCGCGTTGCACTCCGCCGCTGGCGTTGACTTGCGGAAAGTACCCGGCGCGGGCGGAACGAAGCTGAGCACGCGCCTGGTCGAGCCGCGCTGCGCTCTGTGCAAGGTCGAGATTATTGTCGATCGCCGCCTCGACGAATTCGGCAAGCAGCGGGTCTTCGAGCATGGTCCAATATTGCGCGAGCTCGAGATCGACCGGCGGGATCTCGCTCTCGGCCCACTCGGCCGGAACGGTCATGCCGGCATGGGGCGGCGTTGCCGGCGAAGTCGCGCAAGCCGACAGGCCGAGCAGCAGCGGCATTGCCAGGCACGCGTTACGGGCATCATGGATCGACACTCGAAACCCCCCTCCAGGATACGGTTATCCAGCCCTCCGGCTAACAGGTTTGGCCGGCACGGCCCAAGCGGACCTTTGTAATAAATCTTCGCAGTTGCCGGGTAAGGCCTGCGCTTCTTGTGTATTATATAGCTAATACAGTTGGCGCAAGTTTCAAGAAGCGGGAGGACGAAAAGCCGACAAGTTTCGATCGGCGCCGAGGCACACAGTCGGCGAGAGCGGCCCGGCAGCCATGGAAACGGGGATAATGCACGGGCCATCGTCAGCCGTTCATCCGCTGTCGCTCCTCTGGCACCTTTCGGCAATCTTTGACACAAAGCCGGCCTGCCGCGAGCTCTAACCCCTCACCCCCAGAACCCGCTCCACCGCCTTGGCATAGAGTGTAGGCAATCCGGCCTCCTCGATCCCGGCAACCGGCCACCACTCGCCTTCGCTGACCTCCAGCGCCATCCAGCCATCACCTGCATAGATCGCGACCGACAGGGTCAGCGCGCAATGGGTGAAAACGTGCTCCACCACTCCGCCGGCTTTCCATGCTCCTCCGATCGGCGGAGTGTCGTCGCCGTCGCGTGACGCACTCCATCCGTCGTCGGGCAGCGCGCGCATCCCGCCCAGCATCCCTTCAGGCGGACGGCGCACCAGCCATACCTCGCCGTCGCGTTCGATCCAGAAGGCCGTTCCGTTCCGCTCGCTGCGTTCCTTCTTCGCCGCCTTGACGGGCAACCGCCCGGGATCGCCCGCCATCAGCCCCCGGCAATATCGGGTCAGCGGACAAAGCAGGCATTTGGGATCGCGGGGCGTGCAGATAGTCGCGCCAAGGTCCATCATCGCCTGCGCGAAGTCGCCCGGCCGCTTCTGAGGAGTGATGAAGGCGGTGCGCTCGCGGATCGCCGTCCTGGCCGCCGGCAGGGGCTCCTCCACCGCGAAGAGCCGCGCCACGACCCGCTCGACATTGGCATCCACCACCACGGCGGGCTCGTCGAAGGCGATCGCCGCCACCGCCGCACCGATATATTCGCCCACGCCGCGCAGCTTCTTCAGCTCCGCCTCGGTCTCCGGAAATCCCCCGCGCATCGCAACCGCTCTCGCCGCCTTCACGAGATTGCGCGCCCGTGAATAATAGCCAAGCCCTGCCCAGGCTGCGAGCACGTCTTCTTCCGGCGCAGCGGCCAGCGCATCTACGGTAGGCCAGGCATCGAGAAACTTCTCGAAATAGGGGATGACCGCGGCGGTCGTCGTCTGCTGCAGCATCACTTCGGAGAGCCATATGCGGTACGGGTCGGGCTGCTCGCCGCTTCCCGGCGGCAAGCGCCAGGGGAAGCGCCTTGCGGCGCGGCCATACCATTCGAGCAGACTCTGCGAGATCGCGGCGCTGGCAGTCACTCTTCGCGTATGGCATGGGGTTTCCCATGAGCGAAAGAGGCAAGAATACGGATGCCCGCGGAATGCGCCGGAAAGGATGGCAGCGTCCGCGCGGCGGCGCGCCGCGCGCCATCGGCGAGCTTATGCCGCAGATCGGCCGCACTGCCTTCCGCCGCTTCGGCTTCGTCCAGTCCAGCGTCGTCACCCGCTGGCCGGAAATCGTCGGCGAAACTCATGCGAAGGTCTGCGCTCCGGAATCGATCCGTTTCCCGCCCGGCGAAAGGAGCGAGGGGATACTTCAGCTCGTGGTCGTCCCCGCCCATGCGCCGCTGATCCAGCACGTGATCCCCGAAATCATCGAGCGGGTGAACCGCTTTTTCGGCTATGGCGCGGTTGCGCGCGTGAAGTTGCGGCAAGGCGAGGTTAAGCCACACAGGAGCATGGCGCGGGCCGAAACAGGAGCGGGCGTCCCGCCGTCGCTGAAGCCCATTCCCATGGAACTGGGCGACAGCCTGCGCGACATCGGGGATCCGGAACTGAGGACCGTATTGGAATCGCTCGCCCGCAGTCTCGGGGCTAAGGAGGAAGAGGAACAGTGAAGAGAATCCTGCTGGCCGTCGGGCTTGCGCTGGCTGCGCCGCTCGCCATCGCCGCGAATGGCAATTGGAACGCCACAGCGGCAGAAACCGCTGGTGGTCACTTGCTCGGCAATCCCGAAGCCGATGTCCGCCTCACCGAATGGGTCAGCTACACCTGTTCGCATTGCGCTCATTTCGAGCAGGAATCCGAAGCACCTCTGAAGCTGCTGCTCGTGCGGGACGGGCGGGTGGCTGTGGAAGTCCGCCATTTCATCCGCGATCCGGTGGATCTCACCATTACGGCGATCACCAATTGCATTCCGGACAACAGGTTCTTCGCCGCCCACACCGCGTTCCTGCTGTCGCAGGACAAGTGGATTGCCAAGGCGCGCGTCGCCACTCCCGCGCAGCAGCAACGCTGGACCAGCGGCGCGATTCCCGCACGGTTGCGTGCGGTGGCGGGCGATCTCGACTTCTACGAAATGATGGAAAGCCGCGGCACGGGCCGCACCGATCTCGACCGCTGCTTTGCCAACGAGGCGAAAATCCGCGCCCTCGCCAATCAGTCGCAGGCCGACATCGCCGAATATTCGCTCGCCGGCACGCCCAGCTTTGCGATTAACGGGAAGGTCGCCGAGGGAGTTCATGACTGGGCTTCGCTGCAGAAGGCGCTGAATGACGCGCTTTGAAGCAGAAAACCCGTGTCCAATCCTGTGCAAAAAGGGCGCCCGCCACGTTAACGGCCTTGCGCGTCTCTGCCTTTGAACTAGCTTTTCGTACTGCATTGAAGGGAACCTGCCGATGATCCGTTTCCATGCCCGCCTGCGCGCCGCGATTGCGGTCCCGGTCCTGCTGGCGCTGGCCGCCTGTGGCGGCGGCGAGACAGATGGCGAAGCTCCGCGCGGCGAACCGATTGCCGCTATCCCCGCGCCCGAAGGCCAGCAATGGGCGCAGATTGCCGAAGTCACGCCGGAAGACGGCTATCGCATCGGCAACCCGGATGCGCCGCTCAAGGTAATGGAGTATGCCAGCCTCACCTGCCCCGCCTGCGCGCGCTTCTCGATGGACGGCAACGCCGCGCTCGATGAATATGTCGATACGGGCGTCGTCAGCTACGAACTTCGCAACCAGGTTCATAATGTACTGGATCTAACCCTCGCCATGCTGGTGCGTTGCGGAGAGCCGGAATCCTTCCATCCGCTGTCCAACCAGGTCTGGGCCAACCTCAACGACGT
>DASWIR010000290.1:0-7474 GCA_036397575.1 Alteraurantiacibacter sp.
TCCCCGATTCCGCCAGCCAGTCGGTGTTGGGTTCGGCGCCGATGAAGGAGAACAGCTCGCGGATCTCACGCCGGGTCGTCGCTCCGGACTTGCGGTCGCACCAGGTCACCGCGCCGAGCATTCCGTCCTCGCCTTCGAGCGAGCAAACCTCCGCGCCGGTGACGATCTCGACATTGTCGAGCCCGCGGATGCGGTCGATCAAATAGCGCGACATCGTGTCTTCCAGCGGCCGGCGCACGATCAGCATCACCCTGCTCGCGAATTCGGCCAGATAGACCACGGCCTGACCCGCCGAATTGCCGCCGCCGACCAGCGCCACTTCTCTCCCGGCACAGAGACCCGCTTCGAGCGGCGAGGCCCAGTAGTGGACCGAGCTGCCCTCGAATTGCTCCAACCCCGCCACCTCGAGCCGGCGGTAGCGTGCGCCGGTGGCGATCACCACCGTGCGGGTCTGCGCCGTCTCCCCTGTGCCTAGGTGCAGGCGGCACGGATCGTTGCCGCATTTCAGCTCCACCGCCTCGTCGGGGATTGCGAACTCGACCCCGAATTTCTGCGCCTGGTTGTATGCGCGCGCCATCAGCGCAAGGCCGGAAATGCCGGTGGGAAAGCCAAGATAATTCTCGATCCGCGCCGAAGCGCCGGCCTGCCCGCCGAAGGAGCGGCAATCGATCGCCAGCACGCTGAGACCTTCGGACCCGGCATAGACCGCCGTAGCCAGGCCCGCGGGGCCGGCCCCGATCACGACCACGTCGTAGAGCTTGTCCTGGTCGATCTCCCCGACGAGCCCGATGCAGCGGGCGAGCACGTCCTCGGGCGGATTGTGGAGCAGCTGGCCGCCGGGGCAGAGCACCACGGGCAATTGCTCGGCCTCGATCCGGAACCGCTCCACCAACGTATTGGCGCATGAATCCGTCTCGCAATCGACCAGCTGGAACGGGTGGCCGTTGCGGCGCAGGAAGCCGGTCAGGCGCAGCACGTCCGGGCTTTCGCTGCGGCCGATGACAATGGGTCCGCCGCCGCCCGATTCGATCAGCCCGACACGCCGGAGGATCAGCGCCCGCATGATCTGTTCGCCGAGCGTGGCTTCGGCGATCAGCACCGCGCGCAGCCGGTCGGGCGGCAGGACCACCGCCTCGACATCGCTCACAGCGGTGCCATCGACGAGCGATGGACGGCCCGAGAGCTGGGCGAGCTCGCCCATGAACGAACCGGGCCCGTGCCGGACGATATGGCCCTCGCCCTTGCCGCCTTCGTTCTGGGTGATGTCGACCTCGCCCGAGAGCAGCACGATCAGGCCGGGAGCGACTTCCCCGGCCCGGGCGATCCGTTCGCCGGCGCGATAGGACTGCCGGTCGCCGAAGCGCGACAGGCGAGCGACCGCTTCGGGCGGCAATGTCGGAAACATCTGCGCACCGCGTTCGTCACGAATCGAATGCGCCGCCTGCGAAATCGCCATGCCCGGCCTATCCTGCCGCAGCCGCGATGGTGCCGCCTTCGGGCGCATGCGCGCCCTCGCGGATGAAGGCGAGCAGATCGGGATTCACCACATCGGGATGGGTCGTGCACATGCCGTGCGGCAGGCCGGGATAGGTCTTGAGCGTACCGCGCCTGAGCAGATCGATCGCCTTGAACGCGGAATCCGCGATCGGCACGATCTGGTCGTCCTCCCCATGCATCACCAGCACCGGCACGTCGATTGCCTTGAGATCCTCTGTAAAGTCGGTCTCGGAGAAGGCCTCGATGCAGTCGTAATGGGCCTTGGTGCCGCCCATCATGCCCTGCCGCCACCAGTTCCAGATCACGCCCTGGCTCACCTCCGCCCCTTCACGGTTGAAGCCGTAGAACGGACCGCTTGCGACATCGAGGAAGAACTGCGCCCGGTTGTCGGCCTGCGCCTTGCGGAAACCGTCGAACACCTCGATCGGCAGACCTTCGGGATTCGCGTCGGACTTCACCATCACCGGCGGCACCGCGCCGATCAGCACCGCCTTCGCCACCCGGCCCGGCTTCGCGCGGGCGACATAATGCGCCACTTCGCCGCCGCCCGTCGAATGGCCGATATGGACCGCATCGCGCAAATCGAGCGCGTCGGTCAACGCAGCCACGTCTGCGGCATATGTATCCATCTCGTTGCCAGTCCAGCTCTGGCTGGAGCGCCCGTGGCCGCGCCGGTCGTGCGCGATGACGCGGTAGCCCTCGGCAAGGAAAAACAGCATCTGGTTGTCCCAGTCGTCCGAGGACAGCGGCCAGCCGTGGTGGAAGACGATCGGCTGGGCTCCTTCCGGACCCCAGTCCTTATAGAAAATCTCGGTGCCGTCGGCCGTGGTGATCGTTGGCATGTTTCTGACTCCTTGTTCGAGGGATGATTGCCGGCAAGCGCCCCCTATTTCAGCCGCGCCTCGATCCAGCCGAGGATGTCGGCGAAGACCTGCTCCTTGCCGAGATCGTTGAGCAGGTCGTGATAATGGTCCCGGTAAAGCTCGAGCGTCTTGTCGCTCGACCCGGCGCGATCGAAGAACTCCTGGCTGCCCTGGTACATCGTCGCCTTGTCGTCGGTTCCGTGCAGGATCAGCAGGGGCAGGGTCAGCGTCCCGAATTCGGCACGCATCCGGTCCGCCGCGCGCAGCAGCGCAGCGACAGTGCCGGCCGGCTGGGCCTCGTCCTTCGTCAGCGGGTCGGCCAGCAGCGCAGCCACAGCCGCGGGATCGCGCGAGAAGTCCTCCATCTTGAGCTTGAGCACCGGCAGGCCCGGAAAGAGCGGACCCAGCACCTTCTTCACCAGCCACAGCACCACTCCCGGCGCTGGAACGCGGTAGGCGAAGCTCTCGCAGATGAAGCCCGCCAGCTGCTCCTGGTGATCGAGCGCATAGCTGCAGCCGACCACCCCTCCGGCAGAATGGCCGAGCAGGAACAGCGGCACGCCCGGATCGACCGTCTTGGCAATCCCGATCAGCCGGTGAAGATCGCCGGTGTGCTCGGACACATCCCGAAGCGCGAGCCGCTTTCCGCCCGACCGTCCGCGCCCGCGCATGTCGATGGCGTAGGCGGCAATCCCGCGGGCGGCGAATTGCTCCGCCGTCCATGCGTGCTGTCCACCATGGGAATTCACGCCATGGTTGACGACGATTATCGAGCGGGGAGGGCCGTGGGGGCGGCAGGCACGGTAGAAGATGGGAAGTCCGTCCGCACTCTCGAAAGTCGCTTCCTGCATGACCGAGTATCCCGTCTGTTCGACCGAAAAACGTGCCTGTTCTCTCCCGATTTTCGGATTCTGGCGGCAATTGCAGGATCGGTCCGGCAGGACCGCGCCTGGCTTTCACCTGACCCGATGCAGGACCGCCGTTCTGGAGTGGTTCTCTGCCGCGCGATTCGCCGATCGCGATCGGAGCAGGCTATCAGCAAGTGGGCGGCGATCAATCGCAATCGGTACGATCGCAGCCTGAACGGGATCGGAAAGCGGGCCGACGGGGCTCCGCCAAAAAGCTATGGGGCGCGCCGGCGTGGGGGCAGCAGGAACACGACATAGCCGCGAAAGTGCGGATCTTTTTCGAGACCGGCGGGCGCGCGCCATTCGCCGCCTTCGACGATGGCGATGCGATAGGGCATGCCGAGCCGCTCCAGCGATGCGAGCCAGGCTTCGTATCCCGGGATCGTCTCGCGCCCCTGATAGGTCTGGACCACGATCTCGTCGACCGTGCCGGCGAGCCTTGCCAGCGGTCCCGGATCGCCACCCGCGCTCCAGTCCATCAATCCCGTGATCGACAGGCCGTAACGGCGCGGCAGGCGTTCCCTCAAATCGGCGAGAAACCGCGCGTAATTGCCGAGCCCGCGCGTCCGGGCGTCGAAATCGACCTGCAGCCCGCCCAGCCGGTTGCCGGCCGCCTGCCATCGCTCGAGATCGCCGAGAACCGCCTCATAGGCCGCATCGTCCCAGTCGATCCGCTCGGCCCGGACGGTCAGCCATATTTCAGCCGGGGCGCCCCGCGGCACTGCGCGCAGGCGCACATAGCGCGGATCGCCCGCGCGGATTTCCCCCGCCAGCAGGTACACAAGCTGGGCATCGCGCAGATAGTCCGGCGCGGGAACCCCCGCCCACAGGAAAAAGGCGTCGTGAGCAGCCGGATCGACACGCTCGGCCTCGCGCTCGCCGCACCCGGCAAGCGCCAACGCCAGCGCCGCGGCCAGGACGAGCCTACCAGTAATATTCGAGATCCCGCGCCCAGTTCGTGTCGGCATAGTCGCGCTTCAGCCGGCGGAACCAGGCCTGGCGCTGGCTTTGGGGCACCTCCTCGCCGCCGCAGGAGCTGGTGCCCGTCGGCTCGTAGCAGCGGATCGCGCGGTACAGCGCATAGGCCTTGTCGCCGCGCGCAGCGCGCGGATCGGCGATGACCTTGTCATAGAATGCGCTGCGCGCGATGGCCGCCCCGGGGAAGTCCCTTGTGTGGCTGCCCAGCGTCCCTTCCGGCGGCTCTTCGAAATTCGGCCAGTCGAAGCCGTTGAGGCGGTAATACTCGCCCAGGCATAGCATGCCTTTCACGTCGCTTACATTGGCGGCGAGGCGCTTCACGGTGCCGGTGAGCGCAGGGCATGGATATTCGGTCTGCACTTCGCCCGGGCCGATGCGAACATAGCGGAAGCCCTCCGGCGCCTCGGGATCGTTTGGCAGGTCGGCAAGGAAATCGGCATAGCGGCCGCGCGTCAGCTCCTTGTAGAGCAGCACGTAACTTGCCAGCGAACGCTCCTCAGCCGTCGGCCCGTCCTTCACTATCCGCCGCAGCAGCGCCGGCCCGGCCGACTGCTCCAGCAGGATCTCGCGGATCGTAACGTCGCGGATCGAGGAATCCGCGGCGAAGACTGCTTCGATCTCCCCGCGCCGGTCGTAATTGAGCGCGAGGCCGAGCTCGGCTGTGGGCCGCTGATACAGACCCTTCGCGCCGCCCAGCAGCTCCTTCCAGAAACCTTCCTCATTGCGGTCGCCGAGCCGCGCCAGCGCCATTCCGCGCAGCATCTGGCGGCTGAACTGCAGCGGCGTGTAGGATGTGCGCCGCGCATCGTCGCGTACCAGCGAGAGTACTTCGCGCGCATTGCCGGCGACATAGAATGCATGGACCGCCTGGAGGAACGTGAACAATTCCTCGCGCCCGGCGAACTTGCCCGCCTGCGCATCGAGCTCGGCGCGGGTCAGGGCCGGGCCGAGCACCCGCTCGTCGCGCGAATAGGGATCGGCGCGCATCCGCAGCAGGTCGAGCGCCGCAAGCAGCATCGCCCCGTCTACCTCGCCCGCCACCGGCCGGCCGCTCGCAGTCGGGAAGAACAGCTTGTTGTCCACCTCGTCGACCAGCTCCACGGCCAGATACATATCTGCCGGTGCCGCGCCGAGCAGCCGTTCATACTCGGCCGCCAGCACCCGTATGTCGCCGCCCAGCCACCAGCCGCGGCGCAGGAGGCCGCGCGCCGAGCCGGCATAGCGCCCTTGGGGATAGGCGGAGAGATAATCGGCGAACCCGCGCAGCGCCGCTTGCACGGCCTCCTGGTCGGCCTGTTCGGGGCCGGCGAAATAGCCCCATTCGTCGAACGCCCCGTCGATCGCGGCATTGATCTCGATCCTTGCCGCCATGTAGCGCGATGTCTCCCGCAGCCACGGATCGTCCGAGCGGAGCAGGCGGGCGAATTGCATCCGCGCGCCCAGCCAGTCGCCCGTATAAAAGGACGATGCCCCGGCCAGGTAAGCAAGGAAATCCCCGCCCAAAGGGCTGGTGATGCCGCCGGGCCACTGCGGCGTCGCTTCATCGCTCCGCTCACATAGCGGGTGAATCTGGCCGCGGGCCCCGCCGAGCAGCTCACGCTCCGATGCATCCAGCCGGCTGGCTGCAAGCGCCGCCGCGAAAGCGTCGTTTCCCGGCAACATGGACTGGCACCGCGATGCGCCCCACATGCTGACATAGGCTGCCCCGCTGTCGGGGTAGAAGGCACGGACCACCGTGCCCCAGTCGAAGAAATTGCGTCCTTCCCCGCCATACCAGTGTGTTTCGGGATAGGTGCCGCCGGCTCCATCGAGCCCGGAACGATCGCGCATCAGCAGCAGGAGGTTCACGCGGCTATCATTGCCGGGCGAAAGGACAATCGTGCTCGAGCAGCTTCTGTCCGGCAGTTCGAGCGTCCAGCCCGGTGTGCAGCCATAATCCCCGCTCGCGCCCGCGGGCCATGCGATGAATGCCCCGACCAGAACCGCACCAACTGCCAGCCAGCTTCTCATAATTCGTCCCCGCCCCTGCTACGACAGCCGGAAATCTCGCTCGCAAAGGGGAAAATGGCAAGATGGCATTGCCGAACGCGACCGGCCGGGCGCCGGCGGATCAATAGACTGGCGGGTCGGTGCGCGGCACCCGGCCGGCAGGTGCGACGGGCTCGCCCGGTTCGCGCGGCGGCATCGCGTCTTCCGGCACTTCGTCGATCATCATGTCGCGCGAGGGGATGTCCTCGAGATTGCGCACCGTCACTTCGAGCCGCTCGCCGTCCCATTCAAGCTCGTTGAAGCCTGGCGGAGACGAGCGCAGCCGGTGCGAGAGCGTGCCCGCGCCGATCATCCGCACCGGGCCATACTCGGTTTCCTGCACCAGGTCGAAGGCGTCGTGGACATGGCCGCTGAGCACGGCGAGCACACCCCGCTTCGCCAGTTCGGCAAGCGCGCGGTTTCCGCCCCTGGTCAGCGCCGTTCCATGCGTGCCGACTTCGCGCAGCGGGTGATGCGCCGCCACCAATGCGCGCGTTCCGGGTGGCAGCGCGTCGATCGCAGCGAGGCATTTCGCGAGCGCCTTGCCGCTCACGCAGCCTTTCGACCAGTTGAGCCGCGGCTGCGCGGGCGGCGAAGTATTGAGCGGAACGATCGCCAGGCCCGGCAAGTCGATCTCGCGTTCGACAGCACCCTTGAACGCCTCGAACCTCCTATAGGGCCTCAAATAGCGCGAAGGCAGGTGGTAACCCGGCAGGTCATGATTGCCGATCTCGACCGTCACCGGCACGGGCAGCGCGTTGATCCAGCGCGCCGCGGCCTCGAATTCGCGGGACCGTGCGCGCATGGTGAGATCGCCGGTGATCGCCACCGCATCGGGGAGGCGTTCGGCAATCTCGGCAGCCACCCAATCGAGCGCTTCATTGTCTTCCAGCCCGAAATGGATGTCTGAGAGATGGAAGATCAGCGTACGGTCACTCGGCATAGTCGGTTGCTAGCAGGTCAACGCCGCAGCGCGCCAGCACCACTTGCTCCGGGGCGCCGCCGATCGCCGGTTCGCCATCGATGAGCAGTTCCACCGGTTCGCCGTCCTCCGCTTCGATCAACAGGCGCTGCGCGAGGCCCAGATCGTCATGCGGCCCCTCGCGAAAATTCCGCCGCAGCATCGCCCAGGCCTGGCTCAGATACTCGCCCGGCGTGTCGGCATGATAGGCGGTGACCCTGAGGCCGGCTTCCATCGGA
>DASWIR010000291.1:0-2744 GCA_036397575.1 Alteraurantiacibacter sp.
GTTCCTTCAAGCCGGCAACGATCACCGAATTCGGCGCGACCACCCAGCGCTCGAATTGCGACGGCGAAAGTGAACCGGCCCAGCTGTCGAACAATTGCACGGCTTCCGCCCCTGCCTCGATTTGCCCACCCAGATAGTCGATCGTGACTTCCACGATCCGCTCGACGATCGCGGAAAAGCCTCCCGGATCGCGCGCTGCCATCAGCCGCGTTTCGGCCTGATCGCGGCTCCCCTCGCCCTGCACCATGTAGGTGGCGACTGTCCAAGGCGATCCGGCGAAGCCGAGCATGGTCACGCCTTCGGGCAATTTCGCGCAGGTCAGCTCCACCGTGCGGTAGATCGGGTCGAAACGCGAGAAATCGGGCTCCAGCCGCTCGAGTATGCTGGCCGTTACTTTGGGCTCCAGCTTCGGCCCTTCGCCTGCCAGGAAAGACAGGCCCTGCCCCAGCGCATGCGGAACGATGAGGATATCGGAGAACAGGATCGCACCATCGAAACCGAAGCGGCGTACCGGCTGCAGAGTGATCTCGGCCGCGGCTTCGCTGTCATAAACGAGTTCGAGAAATCCTCCCTTGCTCTCCCGCAGTGCCCGATATTCGGGCAGGTAGCGGCCCGCCTGCCGCATCAGCCAGATCGGGCGCTGTTCGTCCTGCTTGCCGCTGAGAGTATCTAGGAGGATTCCAGGCACGTTGGGAAGGGTCCAATCCAACAAAATAACTATTTGATTCTAGGATTCAGGACTCTGTTGGCCCTGTGGAAAGCGGGAATTGCGGCGCCTTGCCCGATTTGTCCGGCAATGAACAGAGGTGCGGCGCCATGCGAATCGTGGTTAAACCTCGTCAACCATTGCTTGTCCCCGCTATCCCCAGCCTGTCGAGAAATGCGGATATCGGTTCACAAACATGCTGGCCGAAATGCCGGCAGTGGTGAAGGAATTCCATCCCGAACTTGTCCGCCAATTCCTCCCGTGGTTTATGCCGGTATCAGTCCACAGGCCCGGCGGGCTTGCCGGTGCGCCGCCATCCACGAAAGCAGCCTTTGCCCCGCCTTCACCTACATCTTCTGTCCGACTCGACCGGCGAGACGCTGGAAATGGTTGCCAAGGCCGCGCTTGCCCAGTTCGACGATGCCGACGTGTTCCGTCACTTCTGGCCGATGGTGAGGAGCCAGGCACATCTCGACCGGATCCTGGGCGAGATCGCCGATCATCCCGGGCTGGTCCTTTTCACGCTGGTCAATGCCGAGATTCGCCAGCGGCTGGAGGAACGCTGCCGAGCGCTCGGCTTGCCTGCGGTGGCGGCGCTCGATGCGGTAACCGCGGTGCTCGAAGACCGGCTCGGCCAGACTGCCCGCGGGCGTCCCGGACGGCAGCACGCAATGGACGAGGCCTATTTTGCCCGCGTCGATGCGATACATTACACGATCGCGCATGATGACGGGGTCCAGCCCGAAGAGTGGGAAGAAGCCGACATCGTCCTCGCCGGAGTTTCGCGCACATCGAAGACGCCGACTGCCATCTATCTCGCCAATCGCGGATACAAAACGGCCAATATCCCGCTGGTGATGGAAAGTCCGCCGCCGCAATCGCTTTTCACGCTTCGCCATCCATTGGTGATCGGCCTGACGACCGCTCCCAAACGGCTTGTGGAGATTCGCCGCAACCGGCTGCTCTCGCTGAACGAATCCGCGCACACATCCTATGCAGACGAGGAACGGGTGGCGCAGGAAGTCGCCTTCGCGCGGCGCATATTCGCCGATCGGGGCTGGCCGGTGATCGACGTCACGCGCCGCTCGATCGAGGAGACTGCCGCGGCTGTGATCAATATCTATAATGAGCGCGAGGCGCGCGAGAATCCCGATATGGGCGAGGACGGCCTGCCATGATCGTGCTCGCATCGAAAAGCGCGTCGCGTCAGGTCATGTTGCGCAACGCCGGCGTCGCTTTCGAGGCGGTGCCGGCCGGCATTGACGAGCGCGCGGCAGAGGCGCAGTTCGCCGATGGCGGACCGGCTGAGATCGTGCGGGGCCTGGCCGAGGAAAAGGCCCTTGCAGTCGCGAAGGACCATGCCGGCCGGCTGGTGCTGGGCAGCGATTCCCTCGTCACGGTGGAAGGGCGCCGTTTCGACAAGCCCGAAACCCTCGAAGCAGCGGCGGCGCATTTGCGGTTCTTCTCCGGCAGGCAGATGGAGCTGCACAGTGCCGCCTCGCTGGTCCGCGATGACGAACGGCTCTGGTGCCATCATGAAGTGGCAGTGCTGCTGGTACGGCACCTTTCGGACGAATTCATACACTCCTATCTCGATGCCGAATGGCCCGAAGTCGGACAATGCGTCGGCGTGTTCCGCATAGAGGGGCGCGGGGCGCAACTCTTCGAGACGATCTCGGGCGATATGTTCACCGTGCTCGGCATGCCGCTGCTGTCCGTGCTTGGCGCATTGCGCGACCAGGGGGAGCTTCCGGTATGAGCAAATTCTATGCGGAGGTGATCGGCGATCCGATCGCGCAGTCGAAATCGCCCGCGATCCATAATTACTGGCTGCAAAAGCTAGGCCTGTATGCGGAAGACCGTGCGTGCCATGTGACAGCGGAGGGTCTGGCGGATTATTTTCGTGCCCGGAAAGGTGATGAGAACTGGCGCGGCTGCAACGTCACCATGCCGCACAAGCAGGCAGTGATACCACTGCTCGACCGGCTGGAACCGGCTGCCGAGCGGATCGGGGCGGTGAACACGATTGTTGGTGAAG
>DASWIR010000292.1:0-3139 GCA_036397575.1 Alteraurantiacibacter sp.
ATCTTCGAGCACACGCTGATCGGCCGCAGCCCGATCATCGGCTTCGAGCAGCGCGAGGACGGTCGCTGGTGGATCAGGCTGGAGCGCAAGCTGATCCCCGTCGAACCTCGTCCGAAACGGGCACACCAAGGCTGGCGCTACCTCAAAGCGGAAGAGGCCCCCCGCGACCTCGAACCCGGCGAAGATCCGGACTCCCTCATGCCCAGCACCATGGTGAAGGACCTCTCGCGTCTTGGACTGTTTTGATCAGCGCGCAGCGAAGCGGAAAGCGACGCGCTGGTTGAACAGCTCCATTTCGCGCCCGTTCGAATTGACGGAATAACGCTCCACTTGCGACAGGTCAGCGCTCATCTCGTCGCTGAAAGTCGGCGGCTGGCAGAAGGCGCGAGTCGAGTTGATCGGCCCGATCGTGATTGTACCTTCGCCATTGTAGAGTTCACTCGCCGTCCAGTTGGCGCTGCCATTGTTGCAATCGAGCCCGATCTGCAGCCTGCCGTCGCTCCCGAAATCGAGCCAGTGCCGCTCCTGCTGCTCGGGCGTAAGATCCATTGGATAGGCGTCTTCGTAATCCACCTGCACCAGCCGCCACTCGCCGCGCGACAGCACATGGCGGGATTCGCCGAATGAGGCGCAGGCGGTCAGCGAGGAAAGGACGATCGCGGCAGTGGTCGCCGCAAGAACGGTTCGCATGGCAAAGCCTCCTTTGCCCCCCACTGCATTCATGCCCCGTCATATCTATTCGACGCGCAAACCCTTTGAAGGTCAAGCAGTTTCAGCCAGCTCCGCGACACGCCGCAAGGTCGCTGCGAAGACCTCGGGCTCCTGCGCGCCGGGCACAATATAGCGGCCGTTGAAAATGAAACTCGGCACCGAATTGATGCCGTTTTCATGAGCGCGCTTCTCCTCCAGCCTTACCGCGATACCCAGCGCCTCGTCCTCCAGCGCCTCCGCCGCATTGGCGCGGTCGAAGCCCTGCTCTTCCGCAATGTCCAGCAACACGTCTCGCGCTCCAACATTGCGGCGGTACTGAAAATGCGCCCTGAACAGGGCGAGTTTCAGCCGCGTCTGCGCTTCCGGCCCGCCATCGGCGAGCGCCCAGCGCAGGAGCTTGTGCGCCTCGAATGTGTTCCACATCATCGCCGGCGGAGGATCGCCCTCGCCCTCATATGCCATCGAGAATCCCGCATCGCGCCCGGTCTCTTCCATCCGCGCACGCATCTCGGCCGCTTCCTCCGGCGAACGACCATAGACCTCGGCCAGATGCCGATCCTGGCTCTTTCCCTCCGGCGGCAGGTCGGGATTGAGCTCGAACGGCATCCAGCGCGTGATGACTTCGATCTCGCCTTCCAGCTCGGTCAGCGCCTTGGCAAATTTGCCGTAACCGATCACGCACCAGGGACACATCACGTCCGACCAGATGTCGACCGAGACTTTCGGAATTTCCACCATCACTCCTCCTCCAGCCACCAGTGCAGCAGGTTGAATGCTATAGCTTGTTTGAGGGGCGGCACGAAACTCGTGCTCTCGCGCCGCTTCTCCATCGCTTCAACCACGTCCGCGCGCGTGAACCAGCGCGCATCGGCAAGTTCGGTCGTATCGATGGTCAGCTTGTCGTCGTCCGCCATCGCGTGGCATCCGATCATCAGTTGCGCGGGGAACGGCCATGGCTGGCTCGCGACATAGCGCACGTCGCGCACGGCAACGCCCGCCTCCTCCAGCACTTCGCGCGCCACCGCCTCCTCGATCGTTTCCCCCGGCTCGACGAAGCCCGCGAGCGCAGAATAGGCGTTTGGCGGGAAGCGCGGATTGCGGCCAAGCAGCAGGCGATCTTCATGTTCCACCAGCATGATCGTGACCGGATCGACCCGCGGGAAATGCTGCGCGCGGCACTCCTCGCCTGTGCAGTCCCGCTGCCACCCGCCTTTGGCCATCTGCGTGGCCGAGCCGCAGCGCGGGCAAAGCGGATGGCGTGCATGCCAGTCGAGCAGGCTGCGCGCGCCGCCATAGATCGCGAGGTCGTCCGGCTGCAGCACGCCGAGCAGGTTCCATGTCTCTCGATGCGTATAGGCTGGGTCCGGATCGCCTTCAGTTGGAACGGCGGCAAAGGCGCCCTTCCCCTCGATCAGCCCCAGGAACACCAGCTCGGACGCATGGTCGGCGTCGCTCAGCTCGCGCCAGCGCAACGCGCCATCTTCGCCCGTCGCCGGGATCAATCCCTCCAGCTCGAGCAACAGGGCCGCTTCCTGTTTCAGCGCCTCCAGCCGCGCGGGGTCGGCGCGGACATGATCCGCCCGGTCGATCCGAGCCCCCGCAAAAGCGATGGTCGCCGCGTATCGGCTCATGCGCCGCCCTGCCGCGCGGCGAGGTCGTCGGCAATTGCCTGCGGAAGTTCGTCGAGGATCGGATAGGCCATACCGGGCATGAACTGGCTGAACTGGCCGACACGCAGCCCCGTCTTCATGTCGACGAAGCCCAGTGTGCCTGCCGCGCCTGCCCAGCCGAAAACCTCCCTGAACGGGCCGAAACCCACGCGGCCGCCCGCGCCATAGCCGTAATTCTTCCGCACCTCGTCTTCAGTATCCATCGTCTCGGGGAGGATGTCCGACGTGCCGATGCGAACGGTCTCTTCGCTCATCACCCGCCTGCCGTCGATAGTGCCGGAATTGGCGAGCATATGGAGGAAGCGGTCATAGTCGCGCGGGCTGCTGACCAGCCCCGCCCCGCCGAAGGGAAAAGACGGCTCTTCGAGATAGATGGAGCTTTCCGCCGGATCGAGTGGCAACAGCGTATCCTGATAGATCGCGTAATTGGTGGTGAGGCGCCAGGTCTCGCTTTCCGGCACGCGGAAGTAAGTGCTGCCCATGCCCACCGGATCGAAGATTCGCTCTTGCAGGAATTCATCGAATGGCTGGCCGCCGACGACTTCGATGACCCGGCCCATCAGGTCCAACCCGATCGAATAGGACCAGCGCGTTCCCGGCTGGTGAACCAGCGGGATCTCAGCTGCACGGTCGGCAAAGATCTCCAGGCTATCGGCCGGCTTGCCGCGCAGGAATTGCGGCAGGTCCAGCTTGGTCACTTGCCCCGGCACCACTTCCCGGTCGATCAGCAACTGCCGGACTGGCCCTTCCTGGACGAG
>DASWIR010000293.1:0-8816 GCA_036397575.1 Alteraurantiacibacter sp.
CAGCGCATTGGCCGCCTGATAGGCTCCGATAAGCGGCAGGGAAATCTTGCGCGTCTTACCGCGATGCTCAAGCTTGAGTTCCTGTCCAAGCTGAGTGGGCGAACGGGCGAGGAGGCGGATCCCATCTACGTTACCGTCGCCTACCTCGCCCACAGTGAACAGGCGCAAACCCCGCTTGCGCACATGCTCACTCGCCCGGTCCGACCATGCATCGCCGGTCCAGATCACCGCCGCACCGCCATCCGAGACGATCTCGTCGAACAGCCGCATCTTGGCGGAGAAATATTCCTCCATGTCCTTGTGGTAATCGAGATGGTCGCGGCTGAGATTGGTGAAGGCGCCAGCCGCAACCCCAACCCCTTCATTGCGATATTGCGCCAGGCCATGGCTCGACGCTTCATAAGCGACGTGGGTCACGCCTTCGCGCGCAAGCCCGACCATGTTGGACAGGAAAGTCACGATGTCGGGAGTGGTGAGTCCAGTGGAAACGCTTTCGTCCGGCGTGGTAACGCCGAGCGTGCCGATCGAAGCCGCGCGCTCGCCCAGCATTCGCCACAACTGGCGCGTCATTTCGACGGTCGAAGTTTTGCCGTTTGTGCCGGTCACTGCAACCACGGTGGCAGGAACCGGCCTGTAGAATTGCGAGGCAAGACGGGCAAAGGCCCTGCGCGGCACGGCATCGGCAATATGCGCTGCCCTTGTCACGCGGGCCTCCGGCCGCGCGACCACCGCAACCGCTCCTGCCGCTTCGGCTGCCGGGATGAAATCCTCGCCATTCGCCGAAAGTCCCTGGAAAGCGCCGAAGACATTGCCCGGCGCGACCTTGCGATGGTCGATCGCAAATCCGGTGACCGTCTCGTCTAGGCCACCCACCTGCTCGATTCCCGCTCCCGCAGCCAACCGCCCCAGTTTCATTCGCTGCCCCCACGCACCAGCGGCTTGAGATCGGTGAGGTCGATGTCGCGCGTGCTGTCGGGCTTGACCCCCAGCATCGGCCCGATCCGCGGCACGACGCGGCCCACGACCGGTGCAGCGTTCCAGGCAGCCGTGCGCTGGAAGGAGGATCGCACCGTACCTTTGGGTTCGTCGAGCATGGCGATCACGACGTAGCGCGGCCGGTCCATCGGGAAGGCAGCGGCAAAGGTCGAGACGAGGCTCGAGCGCTGGTATCCGCCGTTGCCGGGCTTTTCCGCCGAACCGGTCTTGCCTCCGATGCGAAATCCGGGCGCATCGGCGTTGCGCCCCGTGCCGTAGAGGGTAATCATCCTGAGCAACTGGTTCATCCGCGCACTGGTGCTGGCCTTGAAGACGCGGCGGCCCTTGGGCGCTTCACCGGGGCCTAGCTTATGCAACGTGGCAGGGCGCCAGATCCCGCCATTGACCATCGCCGCATAGGCGCCGGCGAGATGCAGCGGGGTGACGGCGATGCCATGGCCGTAGCCGACTGTCATTGCCCTGAGGCGCGGCCAGCTGCCGCTTGCCCAGATCGGGAAGCCACGCGCGGGCAGCTCGATATAGGGCCGCTCGTTCATCCCGAGATCCTCCATCACCCGCTTGAGCTGAGCCGGTCCGATGTCATCGACAATGCGCGCCGTTACGACATTGGAAGAATGGATCAGCGCTTCAGGCGCATTGAGGCTCGCACCGAGGTCGTGACTGTCCTTGATCGTGAATCGGCCCATTCTGAAGGGCCGAGCGGAATATCGCCGGGAAAGGTTGTTGATCGCGCCCGCATCGATCGCGGCGGCAATGGTGAGCGGCTTAAAGGTCGAGCCGAGTTCGTAGACCTGATTGGTCACACGGTTGAACATCAGCTTCTGCCCTTCCTCATCGATCGCATTCGGATCGAATTCGGGCAGCGAGGCGAGCGCGAGCACTTCGCCCGTGTCGACATCGAGCACGATTCCCGCCGCGCCCACTGCATCGACCGCAAGCATCCCGCGCCGCAGTTCGTCCTCGAGCGCGCCCTGCACCCGCACATCGATGGACAGCGCCGAGGGTTCGCCGCGCCGCGCCGGATCGAGCAATCGCTCGTCCAGCACATCCTCCATGCCGACGCGGCCATGGCCGTCGGCCGCTACATAGCCCAGCACATGCGCTGCCATGGAGCCCTGGGGATAGAAGCGGTCGCGCTCGGTAGGCAATTCGAGCGCCAACTCGCCCAGTGCCTGCACCTTGTCGGCTTCGTCGGGCAGCAGGCGGCGGCGGATATAGCCGGGCTTGCCGCTCGCCAGACGTTTCTCCAGCATGCCGGCATCGAGGTCCGGGAATATCTGCGCCAGCCGCTCGGCCACTTCGCGCACAGACTTGACCAACGGCGTCCCGCCATCGCCCAGCGCATCGGGATTATACCACAGGGCGCGGGCAGGAAAGGCGCGGGCCAGCGGCACGCCGTTTCGGTCGGTGATCTCGCCGCGCGCCGGCAGCAGCGCCTCGGCCATGGTCATTTGCTGCGGGCCCGGCTGAACCACACCGAGCCAAGCGATCCGCAGTATGACGACCGCGCCCACGAAAAGCAGCGCGAGCAGCAGGAAAATCAGCCGCCAGCGGGCCGTCATCAGCGAGTGGGAGCGCTGGTTTGCTAGACATACCCGGCCGGTGGGGACAGCCAGCCGGGCCGCTGTGACGCTCATTGCTCGGATCCATCGATCACGGCGCTCAAAGGAATGCGGGCCGGACCGGATTCGGCGCGTGCGACCGTGCGCAAAGTCGGGCGGCCGGGGCCGAACATGGCCGCATCGATCGGCCTGCCGGTGAGGGGCGAAACCATTGTTTCGAATTCGGAACCGGTTTCGGGCACGTCGCTGCGCGCAACGCGGACCGGCTGGGGTGCATCCACGCCGCGCGGAACGCCATAGGCGGCGAGCTGGCGTTCGTTCTCAAGATACTGTCCGGGCCGCGGCGCCTTGTAGCCGAATTCGATCTCGTTCCAGTCGTCGAGCTGTTGCTGGCTCGAGCGAGTCAGGAATTCGGTCTCCAGCAGCAGGCGCTCTTCCTCCAGCTGCACGACCTGCCGCTCGGCAAGACGCACTTCGCTTTTCACCGCATTCACCCGGAAATGCAGTGCGGCATAGAGCCCTGTGCAGGCCAGCAGCACGACCAGCCAGCCGATCTTGCGGCGGCGGGAAAGACCAGTCATGCCGCCCTCCTTGCCGGAGCGGCTGTACGCATGGCAGCGCGTAGCGTGGCGGAGCGCGCGCGCGGATTGCGGGCCACTTCGGCTTCGCCCGGCCGGATGGGTTTGGAAAGCGCCGCAAAGGTCGGCGCAGGGCCTGCAGCAATCAAGGGTAAATGGCGCGAAGCAGCGGCGCGCTTGCCGGCGGCATCGCGCAGGAAGTGCTTCACGATCCGGTCTTCGAGGCTGTGGAAGCTGACAACCGCCAGGCGCCCGGTCTCGCGCAACAGCCTTTCAGCTGCGGCAAGGCCCGCCTCGATCTCTTCCAGCTCGGCATTCACATGGATGCGGATCGCCTGGAAGCTGCGCGTAGCCGGATCCTTGGGCGCGCCGGGACGATAGCCGAGCGCTTTGCGCACCACAGTCGCGAATTCTCCCGTCGTCGTGAGCGGACGCGCGGCTACGATGGCGCGGGCAATGCGCCGCGACTGCCGCTCCTCGCCGTAGCGATAGAGCACATCGGCAATCTCGCTCTCGCCTGCTTCGTTGACGAAGTCGGCCGCAGTCGGGCCCGCCTGACCCATGCGCATGTCAAGCGGGCCCTCCGCCGAGAAGGCAAAGCCGCGCTCCGCCTGATCGAGCTGCATCG
Source organism: Alteraurantiacibacter sp. (assembly GCA_036397575.1). GTDB lineage: Bacteria > Pseudomonadota > Alphaproteobacteria > Sphingomonadales > Sphingomonadaceae > DASWIR01. Next base: position 3,765 of record DASWIR010000293.1, read on the forward strand.
AAGAGACGCCGAGGTCGAACACCACGCCATCGACCTGCACGATCTCGTGTTCGGCCATGGCCTCGACCATTTCGGAAAAACGGCGCTGATGAAGGATGAGACGCGGCGGCTCTTCGCTCGTTTCGGGCCAGCGGGTACCAGCGGCGATGGAGTCCGGGTCACGGTCGAAAGCATGGACGATGGAGCCGGCGTCAAGCAGGCGGCGCGTATAGCCACCGGCGCCGAAAGTCGCATCGATGATCACGTCGCCCGGCGCGGGCGCGAGCGCTTCGATCACTTCTTCGAGCAGGACGGGGATGTGGGGGGCGCTCATCCCTTCCTCCCCTTCATCTCGGCGGCGAGCTTGCGGCAGGCGGCCTGTGCGCCTTCCCAGCCTTCGCCCATGCGGTAAAGTTCTTCCGGGTTCCACAAAGTGAAGAAGGTGCCCGCGCCCTGAAAATAGAGGGCATCGTTCAGCCCGGCGAGTTCCCCCAGATGGTCGGGGAGGATGAAGCGGCCGCTGGCATCGAAAGGCACTTCGGTGAAGCCGAAAAGCTGATGTTGGCGCATTTCCCTGTCGAAATCGCGGCCGAGGCGCAGTGCGCGCTCTTCCTCGCGGTCGATTTCGTCATAAAGCGCCTGCTTGCGCGACAGGCCGAAGCCCGTCAGGCATTTCCATCGTTCGTGGGAAGCGATGCACAGCACCCGTCCATCGGAGGACTCGGAAACGGCTTTGCGGAAAGCGGGCGGCAGCACATAGCGGCCCTTCTCGCCGCGCGGCGAGAAGCCTTGTCCGCTATAAGCAATAATGGCCACTCCAGACATGCCTGCCCATCCCCACCGTCGGGCAAATTCCCAAACGAAGCCGGACAAATCCCTCCCCAGGGGCCGGTGCGCATGCGCCAGCCGCCCGCTCCGAAAAAACGGAGCGCGAGAGTCGAAATTGACCGAACAGGCAAATGTTTACCGCAAGCACATGCGGGAGAAAAGGGGAAATCACGGGAAATTGTGGGATACTGCTCTATCTTATTGTTTTATAGTATCTTTCTTCACGAGCTCTCCTACAAGCGGATTACCAGTTTCCGCAGTGAAAGGCATAGATTTCCCCGGTAAGGGCGCGACTCTCTGCGAATCTCCCGCGAAATCCCCAAATCCGAAGGCCCGCTGCGTCAGGGCTTCCAGCGGCGGCGGCCCCGCCGACGCCGGCACATCCGCCAGCAGCAGGGTCGCATCGGCAAAGATCACCGAGCGGCCATCCCCTATCCGGCAATCCGCAAGCAGTCCCCCGGCCTCGATCACGCAGTCGGCCCGCACGTCCGCATCGGTCGGGATCACCGCAAGGCGCCCCGCCATATCGACCGGGGCGCTGCTGCCTGCGACCTCGGCCCAGCGTACGCCCTCGGCCTGATCGGAATCGAATTCGAGCCTGAGCCCCCACCGCGCAAGGATCGGCGAAACCAGCGCTGTGCCGTGCGCACGGCGCGGATCGCCCAGCGCGAAACGCGATTCTCCATCGAGCCACGGATCGGCAAAGAGCAACAGTCTCCCGCCGCCGCGCACCCAATCATCCAGCGCGACATTTTCCGCCGCGCCCAGGGCGCGCGGCTGCGCCATCAGGAGATACCGCAGGCGGGGCAAATCCTCGCCATCGCCATCGAGCACATCGAGCGGCAGCAAATCGTGATCGCGTTCGAGCGAGCGGCGCACCCAGTGCGAACTGGCCTCCGGCCGGAGAAGTTCGCCCAGGCTCTCACTCTCGCCCCAATAGATGGGCATGGTAGTGAACAGGCCGATCGGCGCCCGTCCCGCACTTTCCCCAGCCTGCGCGGGCAGCGCCGCGGCATTCAGTGCCAGCGCGCAGCAGCCCGCGTGCCAGCGCAACCGGTGCCGCCGCTCAATCTTCGGGATCATCGATGACAATTGGCTCCGTCAGGACTTCCGCGGCTACTGCCGGGCTGGGGTTTGCGGGGAGATCGGGCACCACGCCCGCATCCGCCAGGGGATCCCGCGCCTTGGGGCCATCTTGCGCAGTCATGGTCGCCGCTGCCTCGGGCACGGCAGACGCTTCTGCTTCTTGCGCGCGTTCCATGATGATGCTTGCCAGCGCCACGAGCAGGACCATTCCGGAAAGCCCCGCCAGCCCGACCTGCAGTCGCTGGACAGTTTGCGAGCGCGTTCCAGACAGCGGCGCGCCGCCGCGCATCGGGTGGCCGGTGCCCTCTTCGGGATCGCTTTTCCGGTTCCGGTCGTCAGACGATGCCATGGACGCGGGTTTAGGCGAGGCAGCATGAACCGGCAATTGCCGGCTTTGCGCAAATAGCGCTGCCGGTACCGGTCATTTCAGCCAGTCGAAGACCGGCAGGCCTTTCTCTTCGAGCCATTCGCGGTTGTAGAGCGAGGAAAGATAGCGGAAGCCCGTATCGCACAGGATCGTCGCGATCCGCTTGCCCGGTCCGAGTTGCTTCCCGAGCGCAATCGCGCCTGCGACATTGATACCGCTCGACAGGCCCAGGCAAAGCCCTTCTTCCTTCAGCATCCGCGCGACCCATTCCAGCCCTTCCTCGTCGGAAATACGGAATTGCGTATCGATCGGCGCACCTTCGAGATTGGCCGTGATGCGGCCCTGGCCGATACCCTCCGCCACGGAAGAGCCTTCGGCCCTGAGTTCTCCGCAGGCATAATAGTTGTAGAGCGCCGCGCCATACGGATCCGTCAGCGCAATCTGCACATTGTCGTCGAATTCCTTGAGGCCCAGGCCGACGCCGGCCAGCGTCCCGCCCGTGCCCACTGCGCAGGTGAAGCCATCCACCTTGCCGTCCATCTGCTCCCATATTTCCGGCGCTGTGCCCTCGATATGTGCTTTGCGGTTGGCGGTATTGTCGAACTGATTGGCCCAGACGGCATTCTCCGTCTCTTCCGCAAGCCGCCGCGACGTATGCACGAAATGGCCGGGGTTGGAGAATTTGGTCGGTGGAACCAGCACCAGTTCCGCGCCCAGCGCCCGCAGCGTGTCCATCTTCTCCTTGGACTGGTTGTCGGGCATCACGATCACGGTCTTGTAGCCGAGCGCGTTGGCAACCAGCGCGATTCCGATCCCGGTATTGCCGGCCGTGCCTTCAACGATCGTCCCGCCGGGCTTGAGCTCACCGCGTGCTTCGGCATCGCGAATGATCCACAGGGCCGCCCGATCCTTTACCGAAGCGCCTGGATTGACGAATTCGCACTTGCCGTAGATCTCGCAGCCAGCGGCTTCGCTGGCCGTCCTGAGCCGCACGAGCGGCGTGTTGCCGATAAGCTCAAGCGCGTTTTCTTGGATCGGAGGAGCCGTCATGGACGCGGAGTTAGGACGTGGGGCCCCACGGCGCAATGCAGTTGCGCTTGTGCATCGATTACTCAGTCTTCCTGCGCGATCGTTACCTTCAGCCCGTCCAGCTCCACTGAGAAGGGGATCTGGCAGGACAGGCGCGAACACTCGTCGCGGTCGGAAGAAGAATCGAGCAGATCGTCTTCGTCCATGCTCATTTGCGGCAGCTTGTCCCTGAAAGCCGGATCGACATGGACATGACAGGTCGCGCAGGAACAGCACCCGCCGCACAGCGCCAGCAGCTCGTCGAACCCATTGTCGCGGATAGCCTCCATCACAGTGAGACCGGCATCGGCTTCCACTTCACGCTCTTCGCCCGAGCGCGTGACAACGATAAGCTTGGGCATGGGCCGCAATTCTCCTATGCGCGGCTGCAGGTGCCGCCAATCAACGGGGCGCTGCTATTCATTTGGGAGCGAATGTGCAAGCGGGCCGGACATGGGACTGACAGCAAATGAAATACGCCGCGGCATCGATCATGCAGCCTCCAGCGAACCGGCCATCGCGCGTGCGCTGGAACGTGCGGGCTATCCCGAACCGCGTATTCGCGAGCGGGGATACCGCACACTGCTGCGGACCATAGTCGGCCAGCAGGTCAGCGTCGCCGCGGCGGCCAGCGTGTGGCGGAAGCTCGAGGAATTGCTGGGCGAAGAGCTGCCAGCCGAGGAACTGCTGGCGCAGGATTTCGATGCGCTTCGCGCCTGCGGCCTGTCCCGCCAGAAGCAGGGTTATGCCCGCTCGCTGTGCGAGTTGGTGGCGACCGGTACGCTTTCGCTCGACAGCCTGCCGGAGGAGGACGAGGTGGCCATCGCAGAGCTCGTCCAGGTCAAGGGCATCGGCCGCTGGTCCGCGGAAATCTACCTGCTCTTCGCCGAAGGGCGGCCCGATATCTGGCCAGCGGGCGACCTTGCCGTGCAGGCGGGCCTCGGGCGCATTCTCGGTTTGGCCGAACGGCCCAGCGAGAAAGAAACGCGGGCACTGGCCGAGGCCTGGCGGCCGCATCGCGGCGCAGTCGCCATCCTGACCTGGCATTGCTACAACAACCCGGCCCTGTAACACTTGCAGCCACCGCGGTGGTGTTCTACTTGGCTAACACAGCCAGTGGAGGATTCCATGTTCCGCACTTCTATCCGCCTGCTAATGGCCGGCACCGCGCTTGCCGCAACAATAGCCATGACTTCGACCATTCAAGCCCAAGAGAGCTCCATGACTTCCAGCACCGCCGCCACGGCAACCGCCGATCTTTCCGCCAACGCGCTGATCCCGCGCGAGGCGCTGTTCGGCAATCCCAGCCGCGCTTCCGGCCAAGTCAGTCCCGATGGCAAGTGGCTCAGCTGGCTCGCGCCAAAGGAAGGCGTGCTCAATGTGTGGATGGCACCGGCGAGCGACCCTTCCGCCGCCAAGGCCATGACCAATGCGACCGACCGGCCGATCCGGCAATATTTTTGGGCGCCCGATTCCGGAAGCCTGCTCTACGTGCAGGACAAGGGCGGCGACGAGAACTTCCTGCTCTATCAGGTCGATGTCGAAACCGGCGTGGAACGGACGCTGACGCCGTTCGAGAATACCCGCGTCCAGCTGGTCGGCGGTTCGCACAGGATCAAGGACAAGGTGCTGGTCGGCCTTAACAACCGCGATCCGCGTTTCCACGACGTGCACTTGCTCGACCTGACGACAGCCGAATTGACCGAGGTGGTCCGCAATGAGGC
>DASWIR010000294.1:0-2207 GCA_036397575.1 Alteraurantiacibacter sp.
ACTACCTGCTCAAGCGCGCGATCGACCAGTTCGACCGGCTTTATACGGAAGGCCGCGACCGCGCCAAGATCATGTCGCTGGCGATCCATCCCTACATCAGTGGCCAGCCGCACCGGATCAAGTATCTCGAGGCGATCTACGACTACGTGCGCCGCTTCGACGGCGTGCTGCACTGGAATGGCGTGCAGATCCTCGACTGGTACAAGTCGGTCGCCGGCGACAAGCTCGGCAGGTGACGAAAATTCTCGTGCGTAGGGCACATGATTGCGGCATACACGGCGTCACCTCTCCCATAGGGAGAGGTCGCCCGCCAAAGCCCGAAGGGCGAAGGTGGGCGGGTGAGGGGTTACAACCTATCGAGAGTCCTAGCCCGGATATCTCACACAATTGAGCGCATCGGGGCGCCGAATCAGCGAAAGTTGTTTTGCGAGAACGACTTCGCATTGATTCGAGGAGCGCCCCGATGGCGACAGAGTGTAGCGCAGAATTGTTCGAGTTTGCAGCTGTTGAACGCCGCGCCGTTGTAGCGGGGTTTGATGGGGGAGCGATCACCTCGGACGCCGGGGCGTTGCTGTTGGGAGCGACGGACCGTGTGATCGGGTTGATCGAGCGCTTTGCGGGGTGCTTCATCGACCGTCGGCGCCCGGAACTGGTCGAACATCTCGTTCCGACGTTGGTGGGGCAGCGGGTGTTCGGGATTGCGCTGGGCTATGAGGACATCAACGATCACGACGAGCTGCGGCACGATCCGGTGATGGCGGTGCTGGCGGGCAAGCTGCAACCGGGGCGTAAGGACTGTGCGCCGGTGGCGGGCAAGTCGACGCTCAATCGGCTCGAGCTGAGCCGGGAGACCGCGACGCGCTATCATAAGATCGCCCATGACCCGGCAGCGATTGAAGGGCTGTTCGTCACGCTGTTCCTGGAGGCGCACAAGAGCCCGCCCAAGGAGATCATCCTCGATTTGGATGCCACCGACGATCCGCTGCATGGGCATCAGGAGGGGCGGTTCTTTCACGGCTACTATGATTGCTACTGCTATCTGCCGCTGTACATCTTCTGCGGCCGTCACTTGCTGGCAGCGAAGCTGAGGCCCGCGAACATCGATGGCTCGGCCGGCGCGGTGGAGGAGATCGCCCGGATCGTGGCGCAGATCCGCGCGTGCTGGCCCGAGGTGCGCATCATTCTGCGCGCCGACTCAGGCTTTGCGCGCGACGCGCTGATGGCGTGGTGTGAAGCGGGCGGCATCGACTTCATCTTCGGGCTGGCCAAGAACGTCCGTCTCAACCGCGCGATCGGAGCTGAACTGGTCGAAGCCCGCGACGAGAGCCGAACGACCGGGGAGCCGGCGCGCCGGTTCAAGGAGCTCACCTGGTCGACGCGCAAGAGCTGGAGCTGCCAGCGGCGCGTCATCGCCAAGGCGGAATGGACGCAAGGCAAAGCCAACCCGCGCTTCATCGTCACCTCGCTGACGGCGGCCGATGGCGACGGCCGCCGTCTCTACGAAGACGTCTACTGCGCGCGCGGCGAGATGGAGAACCGCATCAAAGAGTGTCAGATGGACCTGTTCGCCGACCGCACCTCCACCGCCACCATGCGGGCCAACCAGTTGCGGCTGTGGTCCGCCTCGATGGCCTATGTTCTGCTCGACAGCCTGCGCCGCCTCGCCTTGCAGGCGACCGACCTGGCCGATGCCACCTGCGGCACCATCCGCCGCAAGCTGTTCAAGATCGGCGCCCTTGTCAGCATCAGCGTCCGCCGCATCAAGCTCGCCATGGCATCCGGCTGTCCCTACAAGACCGTCTTTGCCACCGCGCATCGGGCGCTTACCGCCGCAGCCGACACCAGCTGAGCCGAGCGCGCCCGCCGACATCGCCGCTGTTGGTTCCGCAAGGCCTCGGCGCGCCTGCCTTCACCCTCATACCGTGCATTCTCGAACCCAGGACTCGCCTTCGGCGAGCCCGGGAACCAAAGTATCGCCCGAAACACGGGATCGGGCTTCGCCGAGACTTTCCAGCGTCAAATCGGCGGCCTACAAAACGCGGTGTGAGATATCCGGTCTAGCTCCGCAATCGCCATTTGCCGCGGCGACGGTGCCGGCGGCCCGGCCCGCGAGTTCAATCGGTCGGACCTTGCCTCGGATTCGATCCGCGGAACAGGGTGCAAAGGGGCGCCGCGACGGCGGCGACGATCTTTCGCAGGTGCAGCCC
>DASWIR010000295.1:0-2470 GCA_036397575.1 Alteraurantiacibacter sp.
GATCATCGGTCAGGTCGAACTGGGTCGTCATTGCGACTCAACCCATAGTCGGAATTACGAAGGCATTGCTACCGTCGCCGCCTCCATCGGGCCAGCGCTGGGTCACCGTCTTCACCTTGGTCCAGAAGCGCATGCCTTCCAAGCCGTGCTGATTGTGGTCACCGAAAGCACTGCGTTTCCAGCCCCCGAACGAATGATAAGCAACCGGCACCGGAATCGGCACGTTTATCCCGACCATGCCGACATTCACCCGCTGCGCGAATTCGCGGGCCGCATGGCCGTTCCTCGTAAAAATCGCGACACCGTTACCATATTGGTGCTCACTCGGCAGGCGGACCGCCTCCTCGAAATCCTTTGCGCGGACGATTTGCAGGACCGGCCCGAAAATTTCCTGGCGGTAACTTTCCATATCGGGCGTCACCCTGTCGATCAGCGTCGGGCCGACGAAGAAACCTTCCTCATGGCCCTGCAAACTGAAACCGCGCCCATCCACCACGATTTCCGCGCCTTCCTCCGCCGCTTTGCCGATCCAGCCTTCTACCCTGGCTTTGTGTTCTCCCGTGACGACAGGGCCGTAATGAGCCTCCGTATCGGTGGAGACACCGATGCGCAGGCTCTCGATCGCGGGGATCAGCGCATCGCGAAGGCGGCTGGCCGTGTCCGCGCCTACCGGTACTGCAACGGGCAGTGCCATGCAGCGCTCCCCCGCACTTCCGAACGCAGCGCCGACAAGGTCGTTCACCACCATGTCCATGTCGGCGTCGGGCATCACGATACCGTGGTTCTTGGCCCCGCCCATCGCCTGCACCCGCTTTCCGTTCGCCGTCCCGCGCGAATAGACATATTGCGCAATATCGCTGGAGCCGACGAAGGTCACCGCCGCAATCTCCGGATGGTCGAGGATCGCGTCGACCATTTCCTTGTCGCCGTGCACGACCTGCAACAGCCCCGCGGGTGCGCCGGCATCGAGAAACAGCTCCGCCAGCCTCACAGGCACGCTCGGGTCGCGCTCCGAAGGCTTGAGGATGAAGGCATTGCCCGCTGCGATCGCCATGCCGAACATCCACATCGGGATCATGGCGGGAAAGTTGAACGGGGTGATCCCCGCCCCGATGCCGAGCGGCATGCGCATCGAGTAGACGTCGATGCCCGGACCGGCGCCTTGGGTATATTCGCCCTTCTGCGCATGCGGGATGCCGCAGGCGAACTCGATGACTTCGAGCCCGCGCTGGATATCGCCTTTGGCGTCGGCGATGACCTTGCCGTGCTCGCTCGACAACAGCCGGGCGAGTTCGTCCATGTTCGATTCAACGAGTTCCTTGAAACGGAACATCACTCGGGCGCGGCGCTGAGGATTAGTCGCGGCCCATTGCGGCTGGATCTCGCGCGCCGCTGCGACAGCCTTCTCCAGAACAGCCGGACCTCCCAGCGCGACTTCGGCCTGCTGCTGCCCCGTATTCGGGTCCCACACCTTGCCCTTGCGCGCGGCCCCGCCCGCGTCCCCGGCGATGAAATGTTCGATCTGGCGCATGGCCCGCTCGTCCTCTCCGGAGCACTACCTTTTTCTGCCCTAGACCTTCGCCCGAAACGATTCCAGCAAGAATGTTACAACTGAAACGAGTAACATAGCTTACGAAGAGTGTTCGTGGAGGCTGGTGGCCGCGCCGACAGGGATCCATATGAGCTGCCGCAACAAAAGTGTAACATGACACGCCCACAGGAATGGGGAACCTCAGTTCAGGCATCGGAGCAATGAGCAGCACAGCACCCAGCCATGCGAATGACGATCTGCCCGAAGTGCAGAATCGCTATTTCAATCGCGAGCTGAGCTGGCTTGCCTTCAATGAGCGGGTTCTGGCCGAAGCGCGCAACACCTCCTACCCGCTGCTGGAGAGGCTCCGTTTTCTGTCGATCTCGGGCAGTAATCTCGACGAGTTCATGATGATTCGCGTTGCCGGCCTCGCGGGTCAGGTCCGGCGCAGCATCGAAACCACTTCGATCGACGGCAAGACACCCTCACAGCAGCTTGTCGAAATCCGTGAAGCGGTGCGCAGGCTCGAATGGCGGCAGCAGTCGGCGCTCAACGAACTGCGCCCATTGCTCGCAGCGAAGGGCATCCATATCGCCGACGAGCAGCGGATAGATGCGCAGGCTGCGCGCTGGCTGAAGGATCATTTTCTCGATCACATAGTACCTGTGCTGACCCCGCAGGCGATCGATCCGGCCCATCCCTTCCCATTTGTCGCCAATATGGGGATCGGAGTGCTTTTCAACCTGACCCGCAAGGCCGACCAATCCCAGGTGGTGGAGATGGTGCTGATCCCCAGTGCCCTCCCTCGCTTCATCCGCATACCGGGAGCCGAGGCGACCTACATCCCGATCGAAAGCGTGATCTGCCGCTTTGCCAACCTGCTTTTCCCGGGGTTCCGCATCGAAGGCGATGGGATTTTCCGCATATTGCGCGACAGTG
>DASWIR010000296.1:0-3095 GCA_036397575.1 Alteraurantiacibacter sp.
CGAGGATCTTCTGGCGGCCGTCGATCGCGGCGCGGATTTCCGGGTGGTTCAGGATCTCGGCATCGTTCGCCGGCGAGGTTGCGGAATGGGCCGAGCGCCGCTGGCGTTCGATCATGTCTCCGCCGGCGCTGCTGTTGCCGCGGCGCAGAATCCCCATTGCGATGACCGCGAAAGCCGCGCCGAAGAAGGCGCCTGCAAGCCAGGAGGGTATGTCGTCCATAGATTACGCATAAGTCGGACGGAGGCGATTGTCACATCGCGCGTGGCCGCGCCGTCTTCCGCCCTATTGGAGCAGGGAGAGCTCGACCTTGCCGTGGCCGCTGCGGATGAGGCCGATCTGTTCGGCGGCGGCGCGCGAAAGGTCGATCGTGCGGCCGCGGATGAAGGGCCCGCGGTCGTTGATCCGCACCACCACCCACTTGCCGTTGCTCGGATTGGTGACACGGACCTTGCTGCCGAAGGGCAGGGTGCGGTGCGCGGCGGTCAGATGCTGCGGATTGAAGCGCTCCCCGCTGGCGGTCGGCCGGCCGGCGAAGGCCTTGCCGTAATAGGAAGCGATGCCGGTGCCGAGCGTGCGGCCCTCGCTGTCGCGCGGCGGCTCGATGCCGGCGATGTCGACCGCGCCGTGCACCGTGACTGCGCCTTCGGGAATGGCGGTGAAGGGCGCGAATTGCCGCTCGAACTCCGTCCCGGCGACCACTTCGCTCACTGCGGCCGTTTCGATTGCCGGCGGAGTCGCCGGAATCGCGGCTTGCGGCAACGCGGCGGCAACCGCTGCCAGCGGGCCGAAAAGGGCAATTCTGATAAGGCGCAGGCGCATATGCGGTTCCCGTCCGTTGGGGGGCGGCCCATAATGCGAAAACCTGCCGAAATCATGCCTGCAAGACGGCTGGTCCGTCGTGGGACACGCTTCGTCGCGGATTTGGCCGGGTTTTGCGGCGGATGGAGTGGCGCCTGTGGGAATTAACCCTCCGATTTCGGCCGGATTTCCGCTGGACGAATCATCCCCCAGCCGTCGCCCCTGCGCAGGCAGGGCAGGGGAATCGGCGTATCACCCCCTCGTCACCCTGAACTTGTTTCAGGGTCCATTTCTCCGCCTGGACCGACCGGTCTGGGAGGCACGATGGATGCTGAAACGAGTTCAGCATGACGATGAAGGATGTGACGAACTTCAGTTCCATGTGACCGGAATTGCCACACAACTGGCATGCCAAAAAAGAAATGGGGCCGGCATTGCTGCCGACCCCACTCTTACCGGCGTGTGGTCTTCCGTGAGGAAGAACTTGACGCCTGGCGTTTCCCTGCATCGCGAGGGCAGGCCCCGCAATCGCAGCTATGTCGCCCGGCGCTCGCGCCGGCATCGGTTCCGTCTTGCTTTGGCAAATCCGTTCCGAAGAACTTCATCATCGCTGCCTGGCGAAACCGCGACCGAACCTTCGTTGGGGGCTTTCCGCTTCCGCGATTGCGAAACCGAGGTCTCGCCTTCGCTTCCACTTCCAGCCGAAAGATCCGGCCGTTACGGCTGCGCTCCCATCCCGATCCTTCGGTTACGCTCCGCGTCCATCCTAAGACTTTCGCGGGTCGCGTGTTTTCCAGACCGGGCGGCTTTCACCGCCGCGTCGAAAGTGGTTCCAAAATCTCTTCTTTTTTCAGGGTGTTACCCCGTCCATCCGAAGAGCCAATCCCCGCTCTCGATGATTTGATGCTGCCCCTCTTCACCGAGTCGCGCAAGGCTGCAAGCCGCGACTTATCCACGGTTCGCCGATTTACATGTGGATAAGTGTGGAAAACTTTCGCCCGTCATGTTGCCGCTGCGAAGGAACCCGCCTAGCCGGTCGGATTCTTCGCTCCTGCAAAATCAGCGGTCACGTTTTGCCAGCAGACGCAGCCGAAGCGCATTGAGCTTGATGAAGCCCTCCGCATCCTTCTGATCGTAAGCGCCGGCATCGTCCTCGAATGTCACGTGCCGTTCGGAATAGAGCGAGTTGGGGCTCCTGCGCCCGACCACGCTCGCCATTCCCTTATAGAGTTTCAGCCGCACCGTGCCGCTGACCTTCTCCTGGCTCAGGTCGATCGCCGCCTGCAGCATCTCCCGCTCCGGCGCGAACCAGAAGCCATTATAGATGAGCTCGGCATATTTCGGCATCAGCTCGTCCTTGAGATGCGCCGCGCCGCGGTCGAGCGTGATCTGCTCGATGCCCCGATGCGCCCGGGCATAGATCTCCCCGCCCGGCGTCTCGTACATCCCGCGGCTCTTCATCCCCACGAAGCGGTTCTCGACCAGATCCAGCCGGCCGATGCCGTGCTTGCGCCCCAGCTCGTTGAGCGCGGTGAGCAGGCTCGCGGGGCTCATCGCCTCGCCATTCAGCGCCGTGCCGTCGCCCTTCTCGAAGTCGATGGTGATATATTCAGCCTCGTCGGGCGCATCCTCGGGATTGCCGGTCCGCGAATAGACATAGTCCGGCGTCTCTTCCCACGGATCTTCCAGCACCTTGCCTTCGGAGCTGGTGTGCAGGAGGTTCGCATCGGTCGAGAACGGGCTTTCGCCGCGCTTGTCCTTCGGCACCTGGATCTGGTGCTGCTCGGCAAATTCGATCAGCGCCGTGCGGCTGGTCAGATCCCATTCGCGCCACGGCGCGATGATCCTGATGTCGGGATCGAGCGCATAGGCGCTGAGTTCGAAGCGCACCTGGTCGTTGCCCTTGCCGGTGGCCCCATGCGCGATGGCATCGGCCCCGGTCTCGCGGGCGATCTCGATCAGCCGCTTGGAGATCAGCGGCCGCGCGATCGAAGTGCCCAGCAGGTAATCGCCTTCGTAGCGGGCATTGGCGCGCATCATCGGGAACACGAAGTCGCGCACGAACTCCTCGCGCAGATCGTCGATATAGATATGCTCGTCGGGCACACCCATCAGCTGCGCCTTCTTGCGCGCAGGCTCCAGCTCCTCGCCCTGGCCGAGATCGGCGGTGAAGGTGACGACCTCGCAGCCATAGGTCACCTGCAGCCACTTGAGGATCACGCTGGTGTCGAGCCCGCCCGAATAGGCGAGGACGACTTTCTTGATGTCCGGCATTCGAATTCGGCTCCGCTGGATT
>DASWIR010000297.1:0-7648 GCA_036397575.1 Alteraurantiacibacter sp.
CAGTGTGGTACACGCCTGAACAAGTGCAGGCGCTCACGCCAGTTCGACAAAACGTCGAAAATCTGGCGGTGTCGCAGCCTGACCTTCGAGACGTGTTTCTCTGTCACGCGTGGGATGACAGGCAGGGCTCCGCCAAGCAACTGCATGATCTACTCGAAGCGCGCGGTGTCCGCGTATGGTTCAGCGAAAAGGACCTTGGTCTCGGCGTGTCGATGATGCGGGCGATTGACAAGGGTTTGGTGAATTCGCGCGTAGGTATCGTTCTGGTGACCCCGGCTATGTTGCGCCGCCTCCCGGCAGAAGGCATCGCAGACAAAGAGCTTTCGGCACTTCTCAGGCGTGAGCGGCTTGTGCCGGTCGTTCATGGAACGACTTATGAAGAGCTTGAGCAGGTCAGCCTGTTACTAGCCTCCCGGGCTGGGCTGAGCACTGCCGAAGAGTCCATGGTGGAAATTGCCAGCAAAATCGCCGAACTGGTCGCTACCTAATCAAGGCTTTGCTGCATATGCATATTTTCGGCACACCCCTAGAGGATGGGCACCTTGCAGAAACGCGAAGATGCTGTTCCCAGCGCTTTGGGACCAGCCCTGAGCAAGTGAATTAAGGGCAGCTATCAGGAAGTAGTTTCGAGCTGCCGAAGGTCGGCTTTGTTGGCGCTACCCGCCTTTTGCCCAAGCAATTGCGTCAGCTCCGGCTGGGAGCACCATCGGGCAGTCAGGATCGGTCGCTGAATGGAAAACCGCCTCAGCCACGTCGCGCGCGGTCGTAACGTCTCCCGATCCTGCCGCCTGCAGTGCCGCCATCGTCTGATCGGCAAAGTCCTGGTAGGCCGGAGGGAACCAGCCTCCCTTGGCAATCTGTTCCTGTGCGCTGGCGGCAAAGTTGGTCGACGGTGCCATGCCCGGGACGACAGTTCTCGCGCGAATGTTAAACTGAGCGAGCTCAAGCGCTGCCGACTCTGTCAGCGATGTCACCGCAGCCTTGCTCGCACGGTAGACGGAGAGCAGCGGCAAAGGTTTGTATGTGGAGCTGGAGCTGACGTTGACGATCACGCCCGACCGGCGCTCGCGCATGCCTGGCAACACGGCTTGCATCGTTGCAATCGTACCGAACAGATTGGTCTCGAAGATCTGCTGCACCACGTCCATTGGCGTGCCTTCAACGGCGTTCAACCAGCCAATGCCGGCATTGTTCACCAGCACGTCGATCTCACCAGCCTCTGCAACGGCAGCCGCGATGCTTTCGGCCTTGGTGACGTCCATTGAGAGTACGCGTAGATGCTCTGATTCAGGCAAGGTGCTGACAGAGGGGTCACGCATCGTCGCGGCAACGCCCCAGCCCTGTTCGAGGAAATTCAAAGCAGTCTCGCGGCCGAAGCCGGTGGAGCAGCCGGTGATGAAGACGGTGTTCATAGCGTCAATCCTTGTGATGGCGTGATTTGCAACGCTAAGATATGAATGATCCTTCAGTTTTGGAATTCGCATATGAACCGGCCGGCACCCGACCTCCTGAAGCCGCGGAAAACCCCACGTCAGATGCGCTCTGCGGTCACGGTCGAGGCGATTCACACTGCAACCATTCAGGTTTTGCTGTCGGATGGAGTCGGACGGCTCACGACCACGCGTGTGGCGGAACGGGCCGGCGTTTCGGTCGGCACGATGTACCAGTATTATCCGAACAAACAGGCGCTGCTTTTCGCCATTGTCGAGCGGCAGCTCGATCTGATCGTGACGGCTATGCTGACCGCCACTGAAGGTCTGGAAGGGCGCGATCTGCAAAGCGTTGCGGAAGGGCTTGCGACGGCGTGGCTCGAGGCCAAGATGGCCGATGTCGTCTCATCGCGCGCCATTTACGGCATCGCTGCCGAGTTCGATCTTTCGGAATTGATGAACCGCGCGAAGGTCATTCTGGTCGAGGCGATCAGCTCATTGCTCAGAGCCGTTCCTGACGCGCGCATTGCCGATCCCGATTCCGCAGCGTTCATGCTCACTGCGCTGCTGGGCGGGTCCGTTCGCGTTGTCATGGAGGCCGGCACTGCGGAAGACGATTTCGAGCGTTTGCGGCAGGAATTGCCGCGAGCGTGTTTAGGCTACCTGCAACTGGTCGCGTGCGAACCGTCCGGATGCGCCTGTCGCTCCGGAGAATGACCGGCAGCTTTCAGGAACTCGGGATTTGGGCACGAATGTCTGAAAGGTTGGCGACTCTCGCCGGCAGCTTTGCGCCCTAAAGTCGGTCGTTCCCCAGCCAAATCAGCGGGCCTAAGACCTGACGTTCCCGACCCATTAATCTGCCCTATCGTCGCAGCCTCAGCCGCATTGCTGCATTCCGCTAGGAAATTGGCCCGGTAGGCTTGCTGGGGAAGGGGAAGGTTCGCCAAGTCGAGACGAGTTGCGATTAGACTGACAGCACCTTCATAAATCCATTCATGTCGAAGAACCTTTAGAGCCCAGCGCCAACGGGGTAGAGCGGATTGGCACTGTCATCCGGCGCTGCGGGATCCTGCGCTCTCACGGCTTCCATCGATCTCGGCAGTTCAAACGATAGGCGCCCGCGTGCCACTGACCGACCAAGGGCCACATCCAGCACCGCGGCATCGCTGGCGCCGAAGTTGGCCAGGATGACGTCGGTCAAGGGCAGGACTTCGCTCAGCACCGCAGGCCGATCGAGGAAGATGGCCAGCATTGTCGGAACCTGCGCGGCGGCGGCTTTGGCAAGAGCATCGTAAGCCGGATCGCCGGGCTCGAAATGAAGCCGCCCTTCCTTGTAGCGGCTTCCAAAAAAGTGATTGGGATGGAGCATCTCGGACGGCGTATCGGCGCGCACGATCGCAAAGTCTGCTTTCGCAACGTCGTCGACCACCTGCAGTCCGGCTGCTTCCACGGCTTCGGAAGCCATGCCGTGAAGCCATACCTTTCCGCCCGGTGCGAAGGGCAGGGCATCACCTTCGTTGCGCAGCAGGATCTGGGATTCCCGCTGGAGCCGGTCGGCCTTGGCGATATCGTCCGCCCCGCCGATCGCTGCCGCCGCCGCAGCCGGATCGACATAGGGGTTGTCGAACAGGCCAAGCTGGAACTTCGGCACCATGATGCGGATCACGGACTGGTCGACACGCGCTATGTCGATTTCGCCTGCTTCCAGGGCTTCGAGCAAGGGAGCTACGTCATCAGTGCCGCCGAACTGGTCGAGACCGGCCTGAAGGCCTTTGACGTAGCGCTGTCTGACACTCAGGGCCTCGACGCCCCAGGGCGTGGCAATATCCTGCGGGCGCTGCGGTTCTTGATCGGTCGGGGTGGTGCAGCGCGTGTTGCAATCGCGCGTGATCGCCCAGTCGGACAGGATGATGCCTTCGTAGCCAAGATCCCGGCGCAGCAGCCCGTCGAGCAACTGCGCGCTGAAGCCGGGGCCGACGGGTTCCAGTTCCTCGCCGTTCAGCTGCGTATCACGCAAGATGGGATAGGCCGGCATGATCCCTGCGCTTTGCGCCTCGAGCGCGCCTTCGAACGCGGCGATATGCTGTTGGAGATATTCTCCGGGCTCCGCGAAGCGGCCGTAGAAATTGTGCGCCTCGAAACCCTCGGGCTGGGCGCCGTATCCGACCCAGTGCTTCACCACGGTCATCACCCCGTGGGCCTGCAGCCCGTCCGTGCCGCCTTGGAATGCTTCGACATAGGCACCGCCCAGTTCGCTGCTCAGGCTGGCCTGGCTGCCGAAAGTGCCGCTGCCGCGCGGCCAGCGCGGTTCTGTCAGAAGATCGAGTTGCGGCGAGAGCGCCATGTGTATCCCGAGGGCGCGATATTCCCGCCGCGCGATATCGCCGAACTCGCGGACCAGGTCTGGATCGCGCAACGCGGCAAATCCCAGCAATTCCGGCCACCGTGTCGTTCCGGTGCCCGTCTCGGCCGCGCCGAGAACATAGCTGAAGTGGTTGCGCGGATCGGTGCTGAACGTCAACGGAATGCCGAGGCGGCCGGCTGCTGCAACCTCCTGAGCCGCGTTGTTCTGGGTTGCCAACTGGGCGGGAGCGAGGGTTAGCCGGGTTATGAAACTTGTGACATGCTTCCCGTTAACGAGCGCGCCGAGCTCTTCGAGGTCGTAACTCTCCGCGCGCCCAAGCTGCCCACCGCGCCCCGGCATGGTCGAATGCATGAGGGTGCCGACCTTTTCGGCCCCGGTCATGCGTCCTGCGAGGTCGATCGCCCGTTCCAGCGGGGAAAGGCGCCAGTCCTCGTAAGGCGCCAATTGGCCGTCGCCGTCGGCATCGCGAAAATGCAAGCCATCCACCGTGATGGCCTCCTTCACCCGAAGACCCAGTTCGGGCTGCATCGACTGTTCGCCCACATGTGCGCAGCTTGCCAACGCGCAAGCCGATATCAGGGTGCAGGCCGAAAGCATTGTGGTCTTCATCGCTATTTCCTGTGATCCGGGGTGAGATCGCGGCGTCAGGCAATGTCCTCTTGGTCCGAACAGACGGAGGGCCGTGGCCCAAGGAATTGCAAACCAGGGCCGGCCGCAAGCCCGGGCAAAGCGCCTTCTACTCGGGGGACGGATCGCTTTCTTGCAGCAGCCGAACGGGGCCGAGCAGGCCAGACGGCTTGAGCGGCGAGTTTGCGGTGTATGGTGACTGCGGGGCGAAGGCGATGGGTTCCGCGCCCGCCTGCTTGTCGCCTATCAGCCGGTTGACCCAGAGATTTATCACCTTGATCTCGAGTTCATGCCGTCCCGGGCTGACCTGGCCCGTCAGATCAATCCGGTAGGGACTTTTCCAGGCCGTGCCGATCTCTCTTCCGTCGATGGAAACCACCGCCAGGTCGTGAACCTTGCCAAGATCGAGATACAGGCTGGTGCCGGATTGCAGCATGTCAGCCTCTACGGTGATGTCTGTCCGGTAAGTCGCTGCGCCGGAAAAGTAGCGAATGCGCGGATCCGCGTTGTCGCTCCAATCGGTCAGCGTCTCGAAGTGGGCTGCCTCGGCGGGGCCCCCGCGATCCTCCTGGAACGTCAAATCCCATCCACCCGCCACCGTCGTATCACGAAGAAACGCAGGCTCGCTCAAGCGCAACTGGGTTGTCGCAGACGGGCGGAAGACGACAAAGCCAGCTTCCCGGCCCTTTAGAGGGACGAAGACTTCGGTACGCTCACCCCGGCGTTCGAAGGAGAGCGCACGCGCCTCTCCAGTATCGGCCGACCACAGCTCTGGGGTTCCGATTGCGCGAAACGTGATTGGCGAAGCAAGCGCCTCGTCGCTCTGGTTCGAGAGGAAGTAGATGTCTGCCTCCGCGGTCTTGCGGTGCAAAGACAGCAATTCGGGTGCCTCTGGCGCGACCACATCGGACAAGATGCCTTCCGCGTTCAGCGCTGTTGCCAGTTGAGACGTCGGATAGACGCGGCCGAGTCCGACATCGCGCGACTGATCCGTGCCGGCCCCCCACAGGCGATCAATCAACGCCGCCACTTCTTGCGCGGATCCTCCCATGCCGAGCCGTCCAAGCGGTTTTGCCGCCACGAGGGTCGTGCCTTGCCGCACAAGCGCTTCCAGACGCTCCAATGTCGGGAGCGTCAGGTAGCGCACATGGGCCGGCATGTAGAGTATCCGGTATTCCATGCCGCTCGCGGTGACGAGGCGCCGGTCTGCAACGGACGTTTCCTCGGCAAGCGCTCGCGCATCGAAATAGTCGTACCCGTATCCGTCGGGCACGTCGGTATTGAAGCCGTGATGGAAGATCTGCGACAGGCTTTTCTCGTCACCGTAAAAGTAGGCGATGTCGGCAACGAATTCTCCCTGCTGGAGCATGAAGGACGTGCGCGCCAAATAGTCGAAGAAGGGGCGCGCCTCTTCCGCCCAGGTTTCGTGGCGATTGAAGAATTGTCCGAAAAAGCCGAGCATGAGGCCTGGTGGCCGGTCGAGAAAGGGCTGCAGATGGGATTCGTGGAGGAGAAAGCGGTTGGCGCCATGGGCCGCGATGCGATCGGCGACGGGCTGCAGCATGGCAGGTGAGAATGACCAGGGGTCGGTGCCGGCAGCGACAGTCAGCGCCTCTACCGCGACATACGGCTTGCCGTAAATATGCGCGGCCGAAGCCGCTTCGCGAATATCGGCAATGAGCGAGGGTTGGCCGGGATCGGTGGCGAAAGGGCGATACCAGAATTCGGCTGTCGGAATATCCGACTGCGCCTTGGCCGACAAGCCGTCGACGATGGCGCGGGGCGTATCGCCCTGCGCTTCGGAATAGTAGGTCATTCCGAATTCTTCGGTTACGCGCGCCAGCGTGCCGTAATGGTTTTCTATCAGCAGATCCTTGAGCGTCTGGCGGAAGTCGAAGAGGAACGCCTCGCTGCTTGATGCATCGCCGACGACCCTTCCCGTGAGGACAGGAAGCCACGGCCGGGGATCGTAGCCGCGCAAGCGCTGGAAATCCGGGAGAATCTGGGGCGTCCAGTTCTGGACTCCAGCCTCCCAGCTATCGGTCAAGAGGGCGTTTATGCCATCCTTGCCCAGCGCAACATCAGCATTTTCGCGGTACATGGAGAGAAGTGTCGTCGCGTATTCGCGCACGGCCCGCGCATCCAGCTTGTCCACTTCGAGGCCGGTGGCCTCGGGTTCGGCGGGGCCATTTGTTTGCCCGGTCAATGACCAGCCAAGCCTGACCACGGTCCAACGGCCATCGTCCGGTGGGCTCCAGTCGAGCGTGCCGTCGGGGTGTAACCGCGATGTCAAATCGATCACTGTTGAAGGATCGACAGCGCCCCCCTGATCGACCGGTAAGCTGGTGCCTCCAGCGAAACTCGAGACGGGTTCGAAGCCGGCCTTCGCCTCGAATTGGTGAACGCGCGCTTCGGAAACCAGATCGACCCTGTAGAAAGTCAACGAACCGGGCGCAGCAGCGGGCGGAAAGCCAGGTGGCAAATCCGGAAGGCGGCGAGGCGGAGGTGGCCGTTCGAGGTTGATCCGGAAATAGCGCGCGGTGGTTGCCGGAATGGCGAAGGTTCGTTGTGGAGACGGGTGTTCGGCATCTGCTGCAGCAAAGAATGCGATCGGTCGCAGATCGTCAGGTGCCTTACCCGCCAGGATTTCGAAGGCCGGCCATTTTTCCATCGCCAGCGTGAGGGCACGAACTTCCCGCGGCTCATCATAGGCAATGTCGACGGATATCTGATCCTCGCCCTCTTCAAAGGGAAGGGTAACCGACTGGCTAAGGTCAGGTGTCAGCCCGGAGAGCGTTTCATCTCGACTGCCGGAGATGAAGTAATGGGCGGGCGTCGGCGAATTGCCCGGCGTCCGAAAGGCGAAGACCGCACTGTCGCCGTAAGCCTGCGGGCTGCTCGTAGGCGCATCGCCCCACGCCGAGGGTGCTGTCACCGAAGCAAAGTCGCCTGTCGTCGCGGGTGGTTGGGGAAGTGGCCCGATCCTTTGCCCACCTTTGAGCGTGACCTCGCTCCAGACATACTTCTTCATGCCGTCCCGCGGCGGAACCCACGGGCCGCCCGTCTGGCTCCAACCGGGCGATCCGGCAATGACGACGTCCATCCCGTATTCGCGCGCCCTGTCGACGGCCAGATTGAACGCCTCTCCCCACCGATCGCTCATGAATGGCGCAGGCGGGTCTACCACGGTCGGCTCGAACAGGGCTCCGCTGAAGGCGTGAACGCC
>DASWIR010000298.1:0-2640 GCA_036397575.1 Alteraurantiacibacter sp.
GAACCAGGGCATGGTGCAGAAAGTCGTAGCGCAGGCGCGCCGCGCGCTCGGCCTGCCCGATAGCGCAACGCCCCACGCGCTGCGGCACAGTTTCGCAACGCATCTGCTGGGTGCGGGAGCGGATCTGCGAAGCCTGCAGGAGCTGCTCGGCCATGCGAGCCTCGGCTCGACCCAGATCTACACCAAGGTCGACGCGGCAAAACTGCTGGAAACCTATCGCGGAGCTCACCCGCGCGAACGCGGCTAGCTGTTGTCCGCTCCAGGCTGCGGACGCGGCTTCCAGGTGAAGACACGCCAGAGATAGCCGATCGCGGTGAGCACCACGCCGGCAAGGATCAGCCAGCCCATCAGGCCCTCGTAGCGGTCGAGATAGCTCGCGAGCAAAGAGCCGCCGAAGATCAGCACCACGTTCCAGACCGCTGCGCCGGCGAAGGTAAAGGCAAGGAAGCGCCAGTGCGACATGTGCGCGAGCCCTGCCGGGAGCGATATCATCGTCCTCAGGAAAGGGGAGAAGCGCAGCAGGAACACCACCCACTGACCATGCCGCTGGAAGAAGCGGGTGGCTTGCTCGATATGTTCCCAATCGACCGTCAGCCATCTCCCGTACCGGTCGATCAGCGGCCGCAGCCGGCGATAGCCCCATTTGTCGCCGACCCAGAACCATGCGTAATTGCCTGCGGTCGAACCGACGGTTCCCGCCGCCAGCAGCGGCCAGAAATCCATTACGCCGCGCGCCATCAGGACGCCGCCGATGCCCATGATCAGCTCGGAGGGAATGGGCGGAACTACGTTTTCCAGCACCATCAGCAGGGCAATGCCCCAATATCCGCCCTGGGCGATTGTCTCGATGATGAAATCGTTCATTGTCGTGAGTAACGGCTGGCGGGGTTGGAAGTTCTATTCGTCATTGCGAGGAGCCGTAGGCGACGAAGCAATCCAGGCCTGGCTCGCACTTCATTCTGGATTGCTTCGCTTCGCTCGCAATGACGCAATCATTGCTGAGCCAGCCGCCGCTCGATCGCATCCCAGATCATTCCCGGCGTATCGGTGCCGTTGAATCCATCGATCGTGATGATCCCGGTGGGCGATGTCACATTGATCTCGGTGAGCCACTTGCCGCCGATCACATCGATCCCGACGAAGATCAGACCGCGCTTCTTCAGTTCCGGCCCGAGCGCATCGCAGATTTCCTGCTCGCGCGGCGTGAGGCCGGTGGCCTCGGCATAGCCGCCTTGCGCAAGGTTGGAGCGGAACTCCCCCTTCCCCGGCTTGCGGTTGATCGCGCCCGCGACTTCCCCGTCGATCAGCACGATCCGCTTGTCGCCTTCCGCCACTTCCGGAAGGAAGGGCTGGACCATATGCGGTTCGGGCCAGGTCTGGTTGAAAACCTCGATCAGGGCGGAGAGGTTTTCACCATCGGCCGGGATGCGGAAGATGGCCTTACCCCCATTGCCGTGGATCGGCTTCAGCACGACCGCGCCGTGCTCCTCCATGAAGTGGCGGACTTCCGCGACGCTGCGGGTGACGAGCGTGGGCGGCATGAATTGCCGGAAATCGAGCACGAAGACCTTTTCCGGCGCGTCGCGCACGCTGGCCGGGTCGTTCACCACCAGAGTCTCGTGCTTGATGCGGTCGAGCAGATGCGTGGCAGTGATGTAGCCCATATGGAACGGCGGGTCCTGCCGCATCAGCACCACGTCCACATCGCGTCCAAGGTCGATCCGGCGTATTTCCCCGAAGCGGAAATGATCGCCTTCGACACGCTGCACGGTAACCGGATGGGCATCGGCAAACAGCCGATCATCGGCGTCCAGCGTCAGCGCGCCGACATCGTAATGGAACAGCTCATAGCCGCGCGCCTGCGCCGAGAGCATCAGCGCGAAACTCGAATCCCCTGCAATGTTGATGGAATCCAGCGGGTCCATCTGGACGGCGACTTTGAGGGCCAAACCAATCTCTCCTTCGTCATTCCCGCGAAGGCGGGAATCCAGACAAGCGTTCGTCTGGCTCTATCGCTAGCCAGCGGGGCAACCATGCCTTGTATCGACCGGACGAACCAATTTCCGGCGATGCTGGGCCCCTGCCTGCGCAGGGGCGACGGAGTGCGTCAAGGCTGCCAAGCATTGGCGATGTGGCGTGGGAAACTTCCCGGCGCAAGGAGGATGACGTCGATCCGTATGTCTTCCCCGCCGGTCGCATATTCATGCGCTACCGCTTCCACTGCCGCCGCAACACGGCGCAGGCGATATTCATCGATTGCCGTGTCCAGCTGTTCTGCACTTTTGCGCCATTTCACTTCGACGAAGGCGATCAGCCCGCCGCGCCGCGCTATGAGGTCGATTTCGCCGAGCGGCGTCTTGCGGCGCTTGGCGAGGATCGACCAGCCCTTCATGCGCAGCCACATCGCGGCGCGATCCTCGCCCTCGCGCCCCCGCTTTTCGGCACGCTGGCGCTTCATTGGCTGCGCAGTTCCATGGCGCGGGCATAGAGCGCCTTGCGGTCGAGCCCCGTGGCTTTGGCGACCCGTCCTGCGGCTTGCGAAGGCTTCAGAGTCGCGAGCGCGCTGCGCAGCATTTCGTCCGCATCCGCCCCGCTCGTTTCAGCATCGGGCGACGGGCCGACAAGCAGCACGATCTCGCC
>DASWIR010000299.1:0-3678 GCA_036397575.1 Alteraurantiacibacter sp.
CGGTGAAGGATATCACGACAAGTACAAGCAGCCAGCAGTCCAGGGCGTATGCGACAAATGCGGATCGACCGAGTTCAAGCGCCGGCCTGACGACAATGAGGAAACGGTGCGCAACCGCATGGCCGAATATCGCACCAAAACAGCGCCGATCCTGCCGATCTATGAAGATCGCGGCATCGTCGGCCGCGTGGACGGCATGGCACCGATCGACGACGTCACGAGCGCGATCGAGGGCCTGCTCGCCGCCGGCTGACAGGCATTGCCTCGCCTGGCCTTCCTGCTAGCCTTTCGCGGGGCAAGTTTCGGGGATCGGCCATGCGTGCGATCGGCACTTTCATCGCGTTCGTGGGGTTTGCATTTGCGGCGCCCGCCGCAGCGGAAGTTGCGAGTTCCGGTGACACGGGTTTTGCCGTGACGGGCAGTGCCGATATTGCAGCACCATCCTCTGAAGTATGGGCGGCGCTGGTAGAACCCTCGCGATACTGGAACGGTGAGCATAGCTGGTCCGGCGATGCCGGCAATATGACGCTCGAGCCCGAGGCGGGCGGATGCTTCTGTGAGACCATTCCCGGCGGCGGATCCGCCGAGCACATGCGCGTGGTCAGTATCATGCCCGAAAGCAGACTGGTCATGCGCGGCTCGCTCGGGCCGCTGCAGGGAGAGGCGCTGACAGGGGTGCTGACCGTTACCCTGGAACCGGTGGGCGAGGGGGCCAGGCTTGCCTGGGCCTATGTCGTCGGTGGTTATGCGCGCTATCCATTGCCGGACATTGCACCGGCAGTGGATGGGGTAATTGCCGAGCAGATGACGCGTCTTGCCGGCCTGTTCGATTGAAGATGGGTGTTAACACTTTTGACGCATCAACCAAGCTAGGGTATAAGGCTTGTATCGATATCCGGTGTCCCTATATCTTTGGGGATCGCCGCAATTCGTGCTTCGCCGGTTGACGGCACGGGCGAATCGCCCTAAGCGCGGCTGCATTCGGTAATCACGGGTTCGTCCGGTAGGCGGCAAGAATTTGTTCGCCATCCGGGCTTTTTGCCGTCCAAGGGCAAAGCCCGCGAATATCGTATTGAAAACGCGATGAGATAGGGGCGCCTTCCCAAAAATGGGCCGGCCATCCCTGTGGAGCATGGAGAACTAAGTGGCTCGTATTGCCGGGGTCAATATCCCCACCAACAAGCGCGTGATCGTCGCGCTCACCTATATTCACGGTATCGGCCCAACTTCGGCGAAGAAGATCGTCGACAAGCTGGGAATCGACCATGCACGCCGGGTCCAGGACCTGAGCGATGCGGAAGTCCTGCAGATTCGTGAAACGATCGACGCCGACTATTCGGTCGAAGGCGACCTGCGCCGCGACACGGCGATGAACATCAAACGCCTGATGGATCTCGCCTGCTATCGTGGCCTGCGTCACCGCAAGGGCCTGCCCGTCCGCGGCCAGCGCACGCATACCAATGCGCGCACTCGCAAGGGCAAGGCGAAGCCCATCGCCGGCAAGAAGAAGTAAGGCGGCCGGTTTTTCGAACCGTCAGTCTTTTTTTTCGAATTCGAGGATATTGAACAATGGCACGCGAACCCGGCCGAGTCAGGCGCCGCGACAAGAAGAACATTTCCAGCGGCGTCGCGCATGTGAACGCAAGCTTCAACAACACTATGATCACCATCACCGATGCGCAGGGCAATGCGATCAGCTGGTCCAGCGCGGGCATGATGGGTTTCAAGGGTAGCCGCAAGTCGACTCCCTACGCCGCGCAGGTCGCCGCTGACGATGCCGGCAAGAAAGCCGCGGAGCATGGCGTGCGCACATTGGAGGTCGAAGTGAAGGGCCCAGGCTCCGGCCGCGAGAGCGCGCTGCGCGCCCTCCAGGCCGTCGGCTTCACCATCACCTCGATCCGTGACGTTACACCGATCCCGCATAATGGCGTCAGGCCGTCCAAGCGCCGCCGCGTCTGATTCGAAGCTGTCCGCGGCCTGAGCCGGCCGCACCACGCAATTCGCATCGGCCGCGGCGTCCCAGGCGCCAGCGGCTTTTGCCATTGAAATAGAACCTTAGGGGAAGTCCATGTCCGTCAATCTCAAGAACTGGCAGGAACTCATCAAGCCGAACACCCTCGAATTGAAGGAAAGCGGCGACAAGAAGCGCAAGGTGACCTTTGTGGCCGAACCGCTCGAGCGCGGCTTCGGGCTGACCATCGGCAACGCGCTGCGGCGCGTGCTGCTCTCCTCGCTGCAGGGTGCGGCCATCACCTCGATCAAGATCGAGAACGTGCTTCACGAATTCTCCTCGCTCGCCGGTGTGCGCGAGGATGTGACCGATATCGTTCTCAACGTGAAGCAGATCGCACTCAAGATGGAAGGCGAAGGCCCCAAGCGGCTCCAGCTTTCGGCTACCGGCCCGGGCGATGTGAAGGCGGGCGATATCGCCGTGACCGGCGATATCGAAATTCTCAACCCGGACCTGGTGCTATGTCACCTCGACGAGGGCGCGACGCTGAACATGGAGCTGACGGCCGACACCGGCAAGGGCTACGTTCCGGCCGTCGCCAACCGTCCCATCGATGCGCCGATCGGCCTCATTCCGATCGACTCGCTTTACTCGCCGGTTCGCCAGGTCAGCTACAAGGTCGAAAATGCCCGCGTCGGGCAGGAGCTCGACTATGACAAGCTCTCGCTGGCGATCGAAACCGACGGTACCGTCACTCCCGAGGACGCGATCGCCTATGCCGCGCGCATCCTGCAGGATCAGCTGACGCTGTTCGTCCACTTCGAAGACGGCATTCCGCAGCCTTCCAGCGCGATGATCGGTGTTGCGGCGCAGCCGGAAGAAAGCGACGCCAACCAGCTCAACCGTTATCTGCTCAAGAAGGTGGACGAGCTGGAGTTGTCGGTCCGTTCGGCCAACTGCCTCAAGAACGACAACATCATCTATATCGGCGATCTGGTCCAGAAGACCGAAGCCGAGATGCTGCGCACGCCGAATTTCGGCCGCAAGTCGCTGAATGAGATCAAGGAAGTGCTCTCGAGCATGGGCCTGCGCCTCGGCATGGATATTCCTGGCTGGCCGCCGGAGAACATCGAGGAGATGGCCAAGAAGCTCGAGCAGGAACTGCTGGGCTAAGGGAAGGTCGCGATGATCCAGTTTCTCAGCAACCAGCTCAAAGCCCAGAAGGGCAGGCTGCCAATCACATTCCGCCCGACCGGGGGAAAGTGGCATCGCGGCGTGCTGGTCCGCGTTGATCAGCTCGGAATGGTCGTTGCCGTTGGCAAGGGCCAGGTGAGCGTGCTGCCATGGGGCGGCGTGGCAGTGATCAATATCGGGGGCGGCGTGCCGGCCGGTGCTGGCAAGCAGGCCGCGGCTCAGGAAGACGCCAAGCCGGAAGCGAAACCCGCGTCCGGCAAGAACGGCAAGGATGCAAAGGCCGACAAGTAGGCGCAGGCGACAAGAGATCGGGATGGGGCCGGGCCCGCTAAATCCGGCCGGCTACGGGCTACCTCGAACGGGCCCATAACGAACGTCCGATCCCTTCAGGGGAAGTGGGAACCGGTTTCCCGCCCGGAAGGGTCGGCAAAAGGAGTGAAATCAAATGCGTCACGGTATTTCGCAGCGCAAGCTGGGCCGCAAGTCCGGGCATCGGACCGCGCTTTTCCGCAATATGGCTGCCGCGCTGATCA
>DASWIR010000300.1:0-2075 GCA_036397575.1 Alteraurantiacibacter sp.
GCGCGCCGAACTACTGGCGCTGGCCGAAAGCCGGAGGCTGCGTTTCACTGCCCCGCCGCCTTCGCTGTGCACGGACAATGCCGCAATGATCGCCTGGGCCGGAATCGAACGCCTGGCCGAATTTCCACCGGACCCGCTCGATATAGCCGCGCGGCCACGCTGGCCGCTGGATCCCGATGCGGAGCCCGTCCGCGGCGCAGGGGTAAAAGCATGAGCGAACCGAAGTTCGGCGCGAAGCTGGGTGTCGTCGGGGCAGGTGCATGGGGCACGGCGCTGTCGCAAATGCTCGCGTCCGACGGACACGACGTGTTGCTCTGGGTATTGGAGCCCGAACTCGCCGAAGAGATCAATACCCGCCACACCAACACACCCTACCTGCCATCGGCCCGTCTTGCCGAAACCATTCACGCCACCGGCGACCTCGCCAAGATGGCGACTTGCGATATCCTTCTGATGGTCACACCCGCACAGCATCTCGGCCGCGTCCTGGAACG
The DNA here is from genome assembly GCA_036397575.1 of Alteraurantiacibacter sp. Classification (GTDB taxonomy): domain Bacteria; phylum Pseudomonadota; class Alphaproteobacteria; order Sphingomonadales; family Sphingomonadaceae; genus DASWIR01. The sequence goes on from DASWIR010000300.1 coordinate 495, forward strand.
GATGCCCTCCTATCCGCACGATCTCGTTCTGTGCAGCAAGGGAATCGAAGCCACGACTGGACGGCTGATGAATCAGGTCGCCCGCGGGGCAGCGCCCGAAGCGGAGATCGCGGTGTTGTCCGGACCGACCTTCGCACATGAAGTCGCCGCCGGCCTGCCGACCGCGGTAACGCTTGCCTGCGGCGGAGGCGAGGAGCAATGGCGACGCCTTTCGCCAGCCATCGCTCGCCCGGCCTTCCGCCCCTATTACTCCGACGATCTGGCCGGGGCGGAGATCGGCGGCGCGGTGAAGAACGTGCTCGCCATCGCCTGCGGCGTGGTCGACGGACTGAAACTCGGGCAGAACGCTCGCGCTGCGCTGATCGCGCGCGGCTATGCCGAGATGCAGCGCTTCGGCGAAGCCCTCGGGGCACGGACGGAAACGCTGGCCGGACTATGCGGGCTCGGCGACCTTGTCCTGACCTGCTCATCGACTTCCAGCCGCAACTTCTCGCTCGGCAAGGCGCTCGGTGAGGGTCAATCGCCCGAAGCGCTGATGGCCGACCGCAAGACCGTAGCCGAAGGCGCGCATACCGCACCGGTCCTGGCGGAACTTGCAGCCAGCCACGGCGTCGCCATGCCGATCGTCGAAGCCACGAACCGGTTGCTGCAAGGAGCCCCGGCCGCAGAGGTTGTGTCCGATATCCTCGCCCGCCCCCTGAAGGCAGAAGGCTGACCCGGCTTGACCGACAAGCTCGCCAGCCAGCCAGCCCCAGACGGAGGCGATATCGCGGCCCTCGCCAAAGGCGGGCGAACGAATTTCTTCGGCTTCTTACTGCGGCTCGCCGCGCGGGTGCCGTTCCTGTTCATCGCCGGGCGGCTCTACGGCGCCGAAGCGCTGGGCATCTTCGCCTCCGCGCTGGTCGTGATCGAGGTGGTCGCTCAGCTCGGGGCGATGGGCCAGAAGCGCGGCCTCGCCCAGCAGCTTACCAAGGAGGACGTGCCACCAACCCATGCAATCGCCGATGGCATGGTGCTGAGCCTGCTGACCGGATCGGTATTGTCGATCATCCTGATGCTGTTCCCGCAGCCGATGTTCCCCAGTGGGCAGCAGAATGCGATGAGCCTGCTGCTGCCGCTCGCGATCATCCCCTTTTGCCTCACCGACATCGCGCTCGCGGCGCTGGCCTATCGCTACGACATCGGATCGACCGTCAAGGCGCGTTCGGTAGTGGAACCATGGGCGCTTTCCATCGCCGCCCTGGCATTGTTCTACATTATCCCCGAAGGCGGGCTGCCGCTGGCCTACATCATTTCAATCGTACTGACGGCGGTTGCCGCCATCATTCCGCTTCTGCGTGAATACGGCCTGCCATATGGCTGGCGCCCATGCCTTGGCCGCACAGCCCGGCTGGCCTGGGGCAATTTGCCGCTGGCGATAGCCGACATGATCGAATGGGGCACGCGCAAGGTCGATATCATCATCCTGGGCTTCTTCGCGACGCCCAGCACGGTTGGGGTCTATTACGTGGCGCAGCAGGTAGCGACACTGCCTCAAAAGCTCAAAACCAGCTTCGAACCGATATTGGGGCCTGTAATCAC
>DASWIR010000301.1:0-2808 GCA_036397575.1 Alteraurantiacibacter sp.
ACCCTTCGACATTTCGACGCGCAGGATCTCGAGCACGTCCTCTGCGGTCAGCGGCTCGAAATAGAGCCTGTCGGAGGTATCGTAATCGGTCGAGACGGTCTCCGGATTGCAGTTGATCATGATCGTCTCGTAGCCGGCCTCGGCCAGCGCGAAACAGGCATGAACGCAGCAATAGTCGAATTCGATGCCCTGCCCGATCCGGTTCGGCCCGCCGCCGAGGATCACCACCTTCTTGCGGTCCGAGGGCCAGGCTTCATCTTCCGGATCGCCGAAGCTTGGCGCCTCGTAAGTCGAATACATGTAAGGCGTGATTGCCTCGAATTCGGCGGCGCAGCTGTCGATCCGCTTGTAGACGGGAAGCACTCCCAGCTTCTGGCGCAGTGCGCGCACCTCGTCCTCGCTCGTCGCACCGGCCATCGCCACGAGTGCATCGTGCAGCAGACCGGAGCGCCTGGCCTGCGTCTCGGCCATACCGCCCGCGACGCCGACAGAACGCACGGCGAGCGTCGCGAGGCGCTTATCGGAAAAGCCCATTGCTTTTAGCCGCCTCAGCCCCGCCGCATCGCCGGGCAGGCCGTTCTGCCCGATCATCTGCTCCTCGTAGACGATCTCCTCGATATGCCGCAGGAACCACGGGTCGTAATGGGTGATCGCCTGGATCTCCTCGACGCTCATCCCCTCGCGGAAAGCCTGGCCGATGCGCAGGATCCGGTCCGGATGCCGCTGTGCGAGGGCGGAGGTGAGTTCTTCCCTTCCAGCTCCTTCGAGTTCGACCACCCGGTTGAGCCCATCGAGCCCGGTTTCCAGGCCGCGCAGCGCCTTCTGCAGCGATTCCTTGAAGTTGCGGCCAATCGCCATGACCTCGCCGACCGATTTCATCGCGGTGGAGAGCTCCGGCTTGGCGCCCTTGAACTTCTCGAAGGCAAAACGCGGGATCTTGGTCACCACATAGTCGATGGTCGGCTCGAAGCTGGCGGGCGTCGCGCCGGTGATCTCGTTGGTGATCTCATCCAGCGTGTAGCCCACCGCCAGCTTGGCGGCGACCCGGGCGATCGGAAAACCCGTTGCCTTGGATGCAAGCGCCGACGAGCGCGAGACGCGCGGGTTCATCTCGATCACAATCAGCCGGCCATCCTTGGGATTGACTGCGAACTGTACGTTGGAACCGCCTGTTTCTACGCCGATTTCGCGCAGCACCGCGATGCTGGCACTGCGCATGATCTGGTATTCCTTGTCGGTCAGCGTCAGCGCCGGAGCGACGGTGATGGAATCGCCTGTATGCACGCCCATCGGATCGACATTCTCGATCGAACAGATGATGATGCAATTGTCCGCCTTGTCGCGGACCACCTCCATCTCGAATTCCTTCCAACCGAGCAGGCTTTCCTCGATCAGCACCTCGCGTGTCGGGCTAGCCTCGATGCCTTCGCGCACGATCCGTTCGAACTCGGCCTTGTTGTAGGCGATGCCGCCGCCTGTGCCGCCCAGCGTGAAGCTCGGACGGATGATCGCCGGCAGCCCTGTGTTCTCGAGCACTTTGTAGGCCTCGTCCACCGAATGCGCCGTGCCCGAACGCGCGCTTTCGAGCCCGATCTTGTCCATCGCCTCGCGGAAGCGCTGACGGTTCTCGGCCTTGTCGATCGCATCGGCATTGGCGCCGATCATGGTCACGCCGAACTTGTCGAGCGTGCCGTCCTCATAGAGCTTGAGCGCGCAGTTGAGCGCGGTCTGCCCGCCCATGGTCGGGAGCAGCGCGTCCGGACGCTCCTTCTCGATGATCTTGGCGACAATGTCGGGCGTGATCGGCTCGACATAGGTCGCGTCGGCCATTTCCGGATCGGTCATGATCGTCGCCGGATTCGAATTGACCAGCACGACGCGGTAGCCCTCTTCCTTCAGCGCCTTGATCGCCTGGGTGCCCGAATAATCGAACTCACAAGCCTGGCCGATAATTATCGGGCCGGCGCCAATGACGAGGATGGAGGAGATGTCGGTTCTTTTTGGCATTCAGCCCGCTATCGCTACAAAAGCCCTTCCCCGATCGGGGGAGGGTTGGGTGGGGGTATCCGACGTATGACGGGAAAGCGCCTGACGCCGGTTGCGCAAAGGCTGCGCCGGGAAATGACGGACGCCGAACGGCACCTGTGGTCGCGCCTGCGTGGGCGGCAAATGGGCGTCCAGTTCACACGCCAGTTCCCGATCGGCGATTTCGTTACCGATTTCGCCTGCCGTCGCCTGAAGATCGCCATCGAACTCGACGGTGGGCAGCATGCGGACAACACTGCCGATGAAGCCCGAACCCGCGTGATCGAGGCCCATGGCTACCGCGTGATCCGCTTCTGGAACAACGAAGTGCTGGGAAATATTGATGGCGTGATCTGGCGAATCGCCGAGGAAATCGCTCTCGCTAGAAACGAACACTAAAGCCCTCCCCCGTTCGGGGGAGGGTTGGGTGGGGGCATCCCAGGCCGCTGGCGCCGAACCCCCACCCCCAGCCCCTCCCCACCGGGGAGGGGAGTTTTGAAGGATGGAGGAGATGTGAGTGTGTTTAGGCATTAGAATCCCGGAAGTCCAAGAACATGAAGGATTAGAGTTAGAAGCGCGGAAGCGGCCGCACCGATCGCATGGTCACCGTATCGATCCTTGAGTTCAGCGAGACCGCTGAGCATCGTTGACCGAAAGATATCCAATTGGAATTCGCCAGCGCGCAACAATTCACGACCAGCACGAATCTGGCCAGCCAGCCTTTCCTTGAGTCCTGGGTGGTCCGGTATGCCGTTGTCCCGCTCCAGCTCGTCAAGAAGCTCA
>DASWIR010000302.1:0-8863 GCA_036397575.1 Alteraurantiacibacter sp.
CAGCGCCGTCACCGCGAACCAATCTGCCAGGCCGCCGACCATCGCCGCCTCGGCAAAGGCATGGGCGTAACCCCAGGCGGGATGCAGTTCGAGATAGCGCCCGGTCAGCAGGAACAGCCCCGCCATTGCCACCAGCATCGCCGTGGCAGCGATGCGCATGCGTCGCGCGCGGTCTGGAGGCAGCTTGTCCCCGACGAGCGCCGGGAGGCGTGGTTTGTCGCCGGTCACTCGGCCGGGAAGGCCCCGGCTTCGGGCTTGTCGTGTCTGGCGTCACCCGGGCGATAGGTGAGGAACCTGGTGCGCAGCCACGGGCCGATACGCTTCTCGAAGCCGTCGGCAATGCTGAAGCCCGCCGGCACGATCAGCAAGGTGAGCAGCGTGGACAGCAGCAATCCGCCGATCACCGTAGTGCCCATTGGCGCGCGCCACGCAGCATCGCCCGACAGCGACATGGCCGTCGGCACCATCCCCGCCGTCATCGCCATGGTCGTCATCACGATCGGCTGGGCGCGCTTGTGCCCGGCATTCATGATGGCTTCCTTTTTGGATACGCCGCGTTCCATCTCCTCGATCGCGAAGTCGATCAGCAGGATGGAATTCTTGGCTACGATGCCCAGCAGCATCAGCAGCCCGATATAGACCGCGATCGAAATCGGCTGACCGATAATGCCGATCGCAATCAGCCCGCCGAGCGGCGCCAGCAGAAGCGACGTCATGTTGACCAGCGGAGAGACGAAGCGGCGATAAAGCAGCACCAGCACACCGAACACGAGGAGGATGCCGCTGATTACGGCGATGATGAAGTTGGTTATTAACTCCTGCTGCCATTTCTCGTCGCCCACCGCATCGCGCGACACGCCGGCGGGGAGGTCCTGCATGATCGGCAGCAGGTCGACCTGTTCCATGACCGGCCCCGACAGAGTGCCGGGCGCAAGATCGGCCCCGACCAGTGCGCGGCGCGATTGGTTGTAACGCTGGATCTGCGTCGGGCCGGAACCGAAGCGGATATCCGCCACACGCTTTAACGGCACCGATCCGCCGCTGCCGGTCGGCACCGGCAGGTTCTCGATCGTCGAGATGTCGCGGCGCGAATTCTTCGGCAGCATTACCCGGATCGGGATCTGCCGGTCCGACAGCGAGAACTTGGCCGCCGACTGGTCGATCTCGCCGATCGTCGCGATGCGAATCGCCTGACTCAGCGCCGAAGTCGTCACCCCAAGCTGGGCAGCGAGGTCGAGGCGCGGGGTGATCACCAGTTCGGGCCGCTGCAAATCGGCGGCGATGCGCGGCGCGACCGCACCTTCGATGCCCTGCATTTGCTCGACCAGCGTGGCCGCGGTCTGGTTCAGCACGTCGGGATCGGAGCCGGTCAGCATAATCGAAATGTCGCGGCCGGTGCCGCCCCCGCCCGATTGCGAGGCGAAGGTCACACGCGCATCCGCGATGTCGAGGAACTGCTCGGCCACGCGCCGTTCGAATTCGGTGCTGGTAACCTCACGATCCGGTTTCAGCATGACGAACAGCACGGCACTGCCTTCGCGCACCCGCTCCATCACCCGCCGCACTTCCGGTTGTCCTTCGAGCAGGGCGGCAACCTGGTCGGCCACAACCTCGCTCCGCTCGATGGTGGTGCCGGGCACCATCTCGATATTGACGCGGCTCGAATCGGAATCGGTCAGCGGCTGGAACTGCTGCGGCAGCAGCATCAGCAGCGAAACGGTCAGCGCCAGCGCTCCCAGGCCGACGCCGAACATCCAGAGCCGATGGTCATGGAATCGGGCACGGAAGCGATTGAGGAAGAATTCGTGATAGGCCCGGACATGGCCCCATTCGATGCGGCGAAAGACGAAGGTGAGTATGAAACCGGCCACCCAGGCGATCGCGACCGCGCCGAGCAGCGTCAGCACGAGCGAGACGGCAGCCCACAATTCGAGCAGGCCCAGCAGTTCCGATACGGTCCCCCAACCGAACATCATCGCTGCCAGGACGGCGAAAATGAAGATCGTTTCGGCGATGAAGGCGGGCACGGTCAACGGCACCGGATCGAGGCGCAACCGGATCTGCTGCGCCTTGTCGGATTCCAGCGTCCAGCCCAGCACCGCCATGTAACGGTCCATCATCGGGCCTTCGCCATGTGCGGCATGGCCCTTGGCCTTGAGGAAGTAAGCCGCGAACATCGGCGTTATCATGCGCGCGACAGCAAGGCTCATCATCACCGCGGCGACGACCGTGAGACCGAAATTCTTGAAGAACTGACCGGAAATGCCCGGCATCAGGCCAACAGGCAGGAACACGGCGACGATCGAGAATGTCGTTGCGACCACAGCGAGGCCGATCTCGTCGGCGGCGTCGATCGACGCCTGATAGGCGCTCTTGCCCATTCGCATGTGTCTGACGATGTTCTCGATCTCGACGATCGCATCGTCGACCAGCACGCCTGCGACGAGGCTCAGCGCCAACAGCGTCATCTCGTTGAGCGTGAAGCCGAGCAGGTCCATGAACCAGAAGGTCGGGATCGCCGAAAGCGGTATAGCGACCGCGCTGATGATCGTGGCTCGCCAGTCGCGCAGGAAGAAGAACACCACGACGATCGCCAGGACCGCGCCTTCGATCATCGCAGCCATCGATGTTTCGTACTGGTCCTTGGTATATTCGACCGAAGTGTAGAGCTGTTCGAAATGGAGGCCGGGATTCTCCGCCTCCATCGCCTCGATTTCCTTGGTCGCCTCCTCGTACACGGTGACATCCGAGGCGCCCTTGGCCCGTTCGAGGCTGAAGGTGACGACCTGGCGCCCGCGAAGCTTGGCGATCGAGGTCTGTTCCGAATAGCCGTCGGTTACGTCGGCAATGTCGGTCAACTTTATGGTGCGGCCGCTGGAAAGGCTGATCTGCGTCTGGCCCAGAGCATAGGCATCCTCGGCATTGCCGAGCACACGAACGGACTGGCGCGAACCGGCGATTTCCGCCTGTCCGCCCGCGGCATCGACATTCATCTGGCGCAGCGTCTGGTTGACCTGGCTGGCGCTCACGCCGAGCGACTGCATCCGCGCCGGATCCAGAATGACGCGGATTTCGCGATCGACCCCGCCTGCGCGGCTGACCGCGGCCATGCCCGAAACCGAAAGCAGGCGCCTCGAAATAGTGTCGTCGACGAACCAGCTCAGCTGTTCCATCGTCATGTCGTCGGCGCGGACGGCAAAATAGCCGATCGGGCCATTGCCGCCCACCTCGACCTTGGACACGCGCGGTTCGAGAATGCCGTCCGGCAAGTCGCTGCGGACCTGGTCGACCGCGTTCTTGACCTCGTTCACCGCGTCATTGGCGTCGGTGCCGATGGCGAACTGGACGAAGGTGTTACTATTGCCTTCCGAAGCGGTCGACTGGATCTCGTCCACCCCGTTTATCGAACGGATAGCCGCCTCGACCTTCTGGGTGATCTGCGTCTCGATCTCGGTCGGCGCGGCGCCGGGCTGCGAAATGTTCACATTGACGCCAGGGAAATCGATGTCCGGACTGCCGTTCACATCCATCCGGCTGAACGAAACCAGGCCGGCAAGCAGCAGGCCGATGAACAGCACGATCGGAACGATCGGATTGCGGGTCGCCCAGGCGGAAATGTTACGAAGATTCATCGCCGCGGTCCCTTAATCGGCTTTCTCGACGAGCTGTGGGCGCACAGTTTCGCCCTCCGCCAGGAACCCGCCGGCGCGCAGCACCACCTTCTCGGTGCCGGTCAGCCCATCGATGACGGCAATACCGTTCTCGGTGACGATCCCGGTCTTGACGTTCCTGCGGACAACCTTGTTGTCTTCGCCGACGATGTAGACATAGGCGCCCTGGACATCGTTCTGTATCGCGCTTTCGGGCAGCAGCGGGGCGACGATCGTGCCGCTCCTGATCACGGCCGAGGCGAAACCGCCGGGGCGCAGCTCGGGGGCATAAGCCAGCGCGACGCGCGCCGTGCCCTGCCGGTCCTGCTCGTCGATGACGGGCGAGATCTGCCAAACTTGCCCGGTGAAACTCTTATCCGTGCCGACCGGAGTCACTTCGGCACTGACGCCCGGGGCGAGCTGACCCAGCTCGGATTCGCCCACATCGGCCAAGAGTTCCATCTCGCCGCCCTTGGCGATCGAGAACAGCACTCCGCTGCCGGCGCCGACCACCTGGCCCGGCTCGACATCGCGCGTAAGCAGCAGGCCGGCCGCGGGCGCGACGATATTGAGCTGGGCGTTGCGGGCACGCCGCTCGGCAAGCTGCGCCTCAGCCACTTTCACCCTCGCAACCGCCGCATCGCGTGTGGCTGTCAGCCGGTCGACATCGGCCTTGGAGATGAATCCGCGTTCGACCAGTTGGAGCGCACGGTCGAGATTGGCTTGCGCCAGCTGGGCATCGGCGCGGGCGGCCTCGATCTGCGCTGCCAGAGCGGTTGCCTGCGGCGTCTGCACCGAACGGTCGATTACCGCCAGAACCTGCCCGGCGCGGACCCATTGTCCCGGTTCGACGGGCACGGAAACGACGCGCCCGCCCTCGCCGACCGAACCGACCGGCATTTCGCGCCGCGCGGCCAGCGTGCCGGTGGCGTTGATCATGCCTTCGATGGTCGTGCGTCCCGGTGCAACCACGCTCACCGCCGGTGCCTGCTCGTCGTTCGGCGCGCCGGTACTACCGCTTTCACCGCCGGCGACGAACCAGTAGACAAGACCCGCCAGGATAACCACGACAAGCGCGATCAGCGCATAGCGCCGCCGCTTGCTGCGGGTCTCGGCCAGATCGTCGTCATAAATGGTGGGCGCGGCGGACAGGTCCGCTTGTTCGGCCTTGACCTGTGTTTCGTAATTCATCGTGCCCAAGCTGCCTTATTTCGGCGCTGAGCGCCGGTCGAACCCTGAATTGCGCCCCAATACGCGGCCCCGGCCGGCATTCGCGGCAAAGTGAACTGGAAGACGTTTTAACCCAAAAAACTCATATACCTCACGCGCGAAGCTGGCAATGCAGGGCTCTACGGGCCGCTGATTGCGCCCGACAAGTGTATTATGGAAGCAAATCGGCCTTTTCGCGCCGCCAAGGCACTTTCCATCCATTCCGGAACCCGTGACGGATGGAAAAGTGCCCGGACTCTATCGGCAGGAAGGCTTGGCGCTTAGCGCACCCGGCCTCGCTGGATAAGGTTGACGATGCCGAGCAGCACGACCGCCCCGACGATCGCGATGACCAGGCCGGTCAGCGAGAATTGCTGAATCGTCCCGGATACGCCGAACAGCGGCCCCGCCAGGGCGTTGCCGATGACCGAGCCGACGATACCGACTATCACATTCCAGAAGATGCCCATCGATGCATTCCGGTTCATGACCATGCTGGCCAGCCAACCCGCAATGCCGCCGACGATAATTGCAATAATCCAGCCCATGCGCTCTCTCCTCCTGTTAGCCACCGCCTCATTTCGGCGCGCTTCTATAACGTAGCCGGGGCAAGGCCGTTCCTGCGCGGCGAGACTCGGTCTCGCCGGCAAGAGCAGGAGTATAGCAAGTTTAGCGTTTGTGAAACGCCGCGGCGGAAACGCTCAGTATTTGAGCTGGCGCTCGTAAAGGTCGCGGTAGTGCTGGATGCGGGTGACGCGGAGGCCCTGCATGCCGGAGCGGTCGACCGCGCGCTGCCAGGAAGCGAATTCCTCGAGCGTGAGGTTGTAACGTTCGAGAACCTCATCGATCGTCATCAGGCCGCCATTGACGGCAGCCACGACCTCGGCCTTGCGGCGCACGACCCAACGCTTCGTGTCGGGCGGCGGCAAGTCGTCGAGACTGAGCGGCTCGCCAAGCGGGCCGATCACCTCTGCCGGTCGAATTTTCTGGTTTTCGATCATTCCTGTCCTCGGTCGCCGGTATTCAAATCTTTCAAGCCGTTGGTTTCTTTGGTCCCGGCGTCTTTGCTATTACCTAAAGCATCTGAGTTAATTTCCGGTTTGCCGTCCCCTCGGGCGGCGGCAATCCGGCGGGCCGATTCCGGATCGAAGCTAGCCTCGCCGGTCGCGGTCGAAGCGCCCAGTTCGCAGCGCAAGTCGCGCGCCGCGGCCAGCCGCGAAACCAATTCTCCCCAAGCCACTTCGCGCAGGCTTCCCCCGGCACCGGACTTGCCGGATTCGCCCCCATCATAGCCGTGGTGCGAAGATTTTCCTTCGAACATGGCAGAACCATAGGGCGGGAAGGGTCAAGAACAGGTAAAGCCGCGATTCACCTCGGGTTAGGATAGGTTAACGTGCATGGCTCGCCGCTGGGGCCCTTTGCCCCCGACGCGAAGGCCGTGTAAGGGCGCAGCGCCATGGCCGAAATCGCCGAAACCATCGCCCCTGCCGAAGCGGCCGATCTTTTCGCGCTCCCGCGCGAGGCTTCCGCATGCCGGATCGTCGTGGCCATGTCGGGCGGGGTGGATTCCTCGGTCGTCGCCGCGCTCGCCGCCGCGAGCGGGGCGGAAGTGATCGGCATCACTCTTCAGCTTTACGACTATGGCGCGGCGACGGGGCGCAAGGGCGCCTGCTGTGCGGGCGACGATATCGCCGATGCGCGGCGCGTGGCCGAAAGGCTGGGCATCGCGCATTACGTATTCGATCATGAAAGCGCCTTTCGCGACGAAGTGGTCGAAAAATTCGCCGACGAGTATCTCGCCGGGCGTACGCCGATCCCCTGCATCCAGTGCAATATGGGGCCCAAATTCACCGATCTCCTGCGCATGGCGAAGGAGCTGGGCGCCGATTGCCTCGCCACCGGGCATTATGTGCAGCGCATCGAAGGCCCGGCCGGGCCCGAGCTGCACCGCGCCGCCGACCCGGCGCGCGACCAGTCCTATTTCCTCTTCGCCACCACCGAAGCGCAGCTCGCTTTCCTGCGCTTCCCGCTGGGCGGACTGCCCAAGGACCGGGTACGCGAGCTGGCGGCCGGTTTCGGCCTCGCCAATGCCGCCAAGCCCGACAGCCAGGATATCTGCTTCGTGCCCGATGGCGACTATGCCGGGATCGTGCGCAAGCTGCGGCCCGAAGGTGCGCGGCCGGGCGGAATCGTCCACGCCGAAACGGGCGAAAAGCTGGGCGAGCACAAGGGCATCATCCATTTCACTGTCGGCCAGCGGCGCGGGCTGGAAATCGGCGGACAGGCCGAACCGCTCTATGTTGTCGCGATCGATGCCGGGAATGCCGAGGTGCGCGTCGGACCGAAGCGGATGCTGGCGGTCGGCGCCGCGCGCATCGCCGCCACCAACCGAATCGGTCCACTCCCGCCCGAGGAGCGCGATGAGCCGTTCACGGCCAAGGTTCGCTCACTGGCAAAGCCGGTGCCCGTCGCGCTGGAGGGGCCTGTGGGCGATGGAGCGGAAATGCGCATCCGTTTCCTCTCTCCGGAATATGGCGTTGCCCCCGGCCAGGCCGCAGTGCTCTATGCGGGCGAGCGGGTAGTCGGCGGTGGCTGGATCGAGGAAACTTTCGCTGCAAGCGCAGCGGCTGGTTCGAGCTTTTCCGGCACAGCTAGATAGTCCTTCGCGCCGAGGATCGAAGCGACGATACACATATCTGTGAGTCCCTGCGAAGGCAGGGACCTCGTACCATAATCGTGGCGCTTGCGGCCGGAGGCCCCAGCCTGCGCTGGGGCACACGCTGCAGGTTGAACCACCCGGCATCGAATACTCTCACCCTCGCGAAGGCAGGGGGATCGCATATGCTCCAGCGCCATACTTTAATCGTCACCCTGAACTCGTTTCAGCATGACGATCGAGAATGGAATTCCCATATGCGACCTCCCTGCCCGCGAAGGCGCGCGGCGTGAGATTCAATCTCTCCGGGACAGACCCTGGACCGGAAAACTCTATCCTTCCCAAGGCTCAAGCACGCAGCCTTGGCCTTCGCGATAAGCGGCCGTCTGGCTGGCGATGAACGGGATGGAGGCGGTGACGCTCTTCTCCCCCTCATCCTCGCTTAGCGAGACAAGCTCCATCCCCGGTTCGAAATCCTTCTCGCAATCGTCAAGGCTGCGCCCGCCAATATGGCGGCAGGAACAGCCGACATGCGCGCCATAGGCCGTACCGGTCATAGCCAACCCGCCTATTTCCGCGCGATTGGCAAAGGCCAGGCTGCCGGCCAGCACCGCCAGCACCAGCACAATCCCCGGCCAGCGGCGGCGCGGTTGCGATCGGGCACGGCCGGTGGATTTTGCATTTGCCAAGGCGAAGTTCCTGCGCGAGTGAACGCCGCATGAAATCGCGGCTCGTTTCCCTTATCGCCTGCGCTTCGCTGCTGCCAGCCCTTGCCGGCTGCGGCGATACGCCAGCCGAACCTGTGCCGCTTTCCGGGAGCGCGCTGGCCGCGGTCACGGAAGATGCCGGCGCGCCGAAAGAAGCTCTGGCACGCGAAGTGGACGATCTCTTCACCGCAGAAGGAATCGGCGAGACCCGCGCGATCATCGTCATGAAAGACGGCAAGATCGCGGCCGAACGCTACGGCGAAAATTATGGGCGGGAGACGCGCTTCATCGGCTGGTCGATGTCGAAAACCGTTACCGGCGTGCTCGTCGGCATGCTGGTGGGCGAAGGGCGCCTGCGGCTCGACGAGCCGGCGCCGATCGGCCACTGGCGGCGCTCCGGCGACCCGCGCGGGGAGATCGCCCTGCGTCACCTGATGCAGATGCGCTCGGGCCTGAGGCACGAGGAAATGGCCGACCCGGTTTATGAATCGGCGGAAGTGCGGATGCTGTTCCTCGACGGGCGCGACGACATGGCCGGTTTCGCCGAGGCCCAGCCGCTCGATCACGCGCCCGGCGCGCATTATCAATATTCGACGCCGACCACGGTGATCCTTGCCGACATCGTCGCCAGGGTACTGGCG
>DASWIR010000303.1:0-6853 GCA_036397575.1 Alteraurantiacibacter sp.
CGGCGGGCGGCAAGCTGGTCGGCGCGGTGCTCAATTCTCATCCCGAGCTGTGGGGCGCGGCGGTGGCCCATGTGCCTTTTGTCGACGTGCTCAACACCATGCTCGACGCTTCATTGCCGCTGACGCCGGGCGAATGGCCCGAATGGGGCAACCCGATCGCGGATCGCGAAGCCTTCGAGCTGATCCGGTCCTACAGCCCTTACGACAATGTGAGGAAGCAGTCCTACCCGCCGCTGCTGGTGACCGCGGGGCTCAACGATCCGCGCGTCACCTATTGGGAGCCGGCCAAATGGGTCGCCCGCCTGCGCGAACTCAAAACCGGCGACGGCGAATTGCTGCTCAAGACGAATATGGGGGCGGGGCATGGCGGCAAGTCCGGCCGCTTCGAATCCTTACGCGAAGTGGCCGAGGAATATGCCTTCATCCTGTGGCAAATGGGTGAGGCTAATTCGTCACCCTGAACTTGCTTCAGGGTCCATTTCTCCGCTTGGACCGGCCGGTCTGGGAGGCACGATGGATGCTGAAACGAGTTCAGCATGACGAAGGGGTGATGTGTCGCTTCCACATTTGCAATCGGTATAATCGCCGCTGAAGAGGAGGGCACTTTGAGCAACAGCTTCACTCTCACCTTCACCGCCGGGCCGGAGCATATCGATTTCAATGGCCATGTGAACAACATGGTCTGGCTCGATTGGGTGCAGCAGATTGCGGGCGCCCATTGGGAAACGGTTGCGCCGCGGCCTCATCAGGATGCCTATGCCTGGTTCGTAACGCGTCACGAGATCGACTATCGCGGCAATATCGCGAAAGGCGACCAGGTGACGGCATACACTTTCATCCCCGAACCGCCCAGGGGCGCGCGTTTCGTGCGCTGCGTTACCTTCACCAATGCCGCCGGCAGGAAGCTGGTCGAGGTGCGCTCGACCTGGGCGATGATCGACAAGGCCACCGGCCGCGCGATGCGCGTGCCGCCCGAAGTGGCGGCGCCCTTCCTTCCGCACGAAGGGTAGCTCAGGGTCTTCCCGGTTCAGAATGAACCCACCCCATTCGTGCTGAGGAGAGGCTTCAGCCTGCGGCTTCACAAGCTCCTCAGGGCGAACGGCTCTATGTACCCCGCAAAACTCTAGGCCGCAGCGGCGCGCCGGCGATCGCCTTTGCGCCGGTCGAAGGCCTGCATCCGTTCGCTCACCGTGCGATTGCGGCCGCCTTCCTTGGCTTCGTAAAGCAGGCGGTCGGCATGAGCGTAGAGCTCCTCGAACCCTGCGCGCGGCATCACTTCGGTGGGAACTTCGATCACCCCCATGCTCGCTGTGACCGGTCGATCGAGCCCCGGTACAAGCTGCGCGATTCGCGCCGGGATCGCCTGCCGGTGATGTTCGGCGCGGAGCAGCGAATCCTTGCCTTTCAGGAGCAGCACGAATTCCTCGCCGCCCAGGCGATAGGCTAACATGTTTTCGTCTTGCCCAAGCACCGTGCCGACCGCCTGCAGCACCTGGTCTCCCACACCATGACCGTGCGTATCGTTGATCGCCTTGAAATGATCGAGGTCGACCACCGCCAGGGTGGTATATCCCTCGGTGCGATGGATCTGGAACCGGTCCTCTATCGCGCGGCGATTAAGCAGCCCGGTCAGCGGGTCGCGTTCGGAAATGCGTTCGAGCAGGTTGGCCTCGGCTCTTGCGCTGTCTCGCTCATGCTTGATGACCATGAACCGGTCGGCCACGCCCGCCGTAGTGGCCAGCACTTCGAAAACGCAGCCGACATAGAACAGCCCCATGGCGTCGGTCGGCTCGATGAGCGGGGTTAGCTGGCCGATCAGGCGGATCAAGCCAACACAGAGCAGCGGAACCCAGCCGACCAGCTGGAACTTGGCGGCCCGGCTGCCTCGGCGAAGCGCGTCGGCGAGTACGATGCCGAACAGCAGCAGGACCGGCAGGTAGGCGAGATAGTAGAGCTGGCTCTGATGCGCGCGCAGCACGAACGGGAAGAAGGCGTGCGCCGAACTGATGGCGATCGACCACATGGCGGCGGCCAGGAGCAGCTTGCGCAAGCGCGGATCCAGTCTGTCGGGCTCGATGAATGTGCGAGCGAACATGCTGCCCGCGGCGACATTGAGCCCGAACACCAGGCTCGAGAGCACGCTCATTTCGGATATGCTCAATGGCACGAAGTAGATCATCAGGCCGGAGTTGAGCATGATCGTCAGCAGCAACCCGAACGCGAGTACGCTGTGCCAGATCACGAACCGCTCACGCAGCACGTGATAGAAAGCAAGGTTGAACATCAGCGGCATCGCCAGCATGCCGCACAAGGCCGCGAGACCGAGAAGCAGAGCGCGGTTTTCAGGGCCGAATCCGGGATCGCCGGGTGAAATGTGTGCACGCTGCAGGGTCATCACATGGGTCGGCCGGTCGACAGCGGCGACAACGTATTCGGTCTTCTCCGTGATGGGCGGGAGCTGCGCGGTGACGAAGTCGCCAGTGTGTGCGGGCCGCACTTCGCGATAGGCGTAGCTGCGGCTACGGACCGCGCCATCGGTGTCGATCGCCGCCAGTTGCAGCCGCTCGAACGGGCTGCGCCGGGTGGCGAACACGCGCGGCGTGGGCTTGCCGGCGTCGATCCTGAACAGCAGCCGCGCCTGCTCCGGCTCCAGCGTGAAGCCATCCCTGTCGCAGCGCCACTTCGCGGTGACCACGATGTCGGCGCCCGGCACCTCGCCGGCATTGCCGTAGGACAGGCAAGACAGGTGGTGCGCCGGCCCTTCGCGCGGCGGCTGCGCATTCGCCGGTATTGCCGTCAGCATCAAGGCGCATACCAGCGCCGCCAGCCATTCGGCCAACCGTATGAGACTCCCGCATCGCATCGTCGTGGAGGTAGTGGGCGGAGGGTTACAGCCGCGTTAAGTAAGCGCGCAGTTCGGCCTATGCCAGCACTTCGGAGATGGGCAGGAGGTTGTATCCCAATTCCTCGGCCACGGCGGGGTAAATCACGCGTCCATCATGCACATTCAGGCCGTGCGCGAGGTGTGGATCGGCCCGCATCGCCCCTTTCCAGCCCAGTTCGGCAATCTTCAGCGCGTGGGGCAGGGTCACATTGTTGAGCGCGTAGGTGCTGGTGCGCGCGACCGCACCGGGCATGTTCGCAACGCAGTAATGGACGATCCCGTCGACCAGATAGGTCGGCTCGTCATGAGTGGTCGGGTGGCTGGTCTCGAAGCAGCCGCCCTGGTCGATCGCGACATCGACCAGCACCGCGCCCGGTTTCATGCATTTGAGCATGTCGCGGCTGACCAGCTTGGGGGCGGCGGCGCCCGGTACCAGTACCGCGCCGATCACCAGGTCCGCCTCGCAAACCGTCTCGGCCAAATTCGCCTCGTTGGAAAAGCGGGTCTTGGCGCGGCTTTCGAAATGGATGCCGAGCCTTTCGAGCTGTTCGGGATTTCGGTCGAGGATCGTTACGTCGGCACCGAGGCCGACCGCCATCTGGGCGGCGTTGAAGCCGACCACGCCCCCGCCGATCACGATCACCACGCCCGGCATCACGCCAGGCACCCCGCCGAGGAGCACGCCGCGCCCACCATGCGCCTTTTCCAGCGCCGTCGCGCCCGCCTGAATGCTCATCCGCCCGGCAACCTGGCTCATCGGCTTCAGCAGCGGCAGCTGGCCGCCCGCGCCGGTCACGGTCTCATAAGCGATGGCGGTTACGCCCGATTTGACGAGATCGGCGGTCTGCTCGGGATCGGGTGCGAGGTGGAGATAGGTGTAGAGAATCTGTCCGCGGCTAAGTTGCGCGCGCTCCTCCGCCTGCGGTTCCTTGACCTTCACCACCATCTCGCACTCGGCGAAGATCGGTCCCGGCTCCTCGACCACTTGAGTTCCGGCCAGGAGATACTGCTCGTCTGTCGCGCCGATGCCGAGCCCTGCGCCGCTCTCGATCCAGACTTCGTGCCCGTTCCGCACCAGCTCCTTGGCGCTTTCCGGCGTCAGGCCGACGCGATATTCCTGGTTCTTGATCTCGCACGGGCAGCCGATGCGCATGGGCGGTCTCCTTCGCCAGTTCGTTACGAGTGAAACCGCCTTCGCGCAATGTGGTGCCCGGCCCCTACTCCTCTTCGAATAGCGACAGATCGATGCTTTCGCCGACCGCCTTCAGCCCGGCATCGCTGCCGTGAAGAAAGTCGCCCATGTGATAGCCTTCGCGCATGGTCTGCGGATCGTCCGGATCGGCGAAGGCGGTATCGAGCCTCACCACCGCGTCGAACGCGCCCCCATTGACGATCCAGTCGTTGATTTCCTGCCGTGCGGCTTCGCCTTCCTCGGACCAGTAGGCCGCGCCCTTATAGGGGCCGATGGGGGATCCGATAACCTTGATGCCCTTGGCATGGGCGCGGGCGACGATCTGCTTGTAGCCGGCGATCATTTCCTCGACCGTGATCTCTGGCTGATCGAGGCCAGGAAAGTTCGGCTGGTTCGGGCCGCGGCGGCCGAAGCGGTTGCCGATATCGTTCACACCCTCGAACACGATCAGATATTTCACGTTTGGCAGGCTCAGCACATCCTCGTCGAAGCGTGCGAGCGCGCTTTCGCCCATGCCGGGGCTGAGGATGCGATTGCCGCTGATCCCGGCATTGGCGACGGCCCATTCCATCCCGGCTTCCTGCAGCCGGTTGGCGAGGATGTCCGGCCAGCGGCGATTGGTCCCGGGCGTCGAACCGACCCCGTCGGTGATCGAGTCGCCATAGGTGACGATCGTGCCCAGCGCGTCGGGCGAATCCACTTCGACGACCGAGAGAAAGGCGCGGTATTGCGCCGTCGACACCGGCTCCCAATCCTTGCCCACATGATTGCCGGGCCGGGAAACGGCAAGCTCGTCCACGCCGGTCAAATGGCAAGTGCACGGGCCGGTATCCTCGGGGAGGTAGAACTCGACCTTCATCCGGGCGAGGTCGGGCACTTCCATGGCCACCACGTCGCTGACGAATGGCGCGCCGCGCGGAATCACCGCTTCGCCCTCGCCTCCGAAAGTCAGCATGCGCGATGTGCCCGCTATCTCCTTATTGTCGTCGCCGATCAGTACGATCCGTGCCGCGCCGATCTTCAGCGGGGCCGGTCCATAGCGGTTCGAGAAGCGGATGCGCAGCTGCGTGCCACCTTCGGATACCCGCAGGATCTGGCTGATCGTTACATCTTCATACGATACCGCGGCAAAGGGCCCTTCGGTTCCGAGAGGCGCATGCGGCGGTGCGGTCCAGCTGGCGACCCACTCGGCATTGGCTGGCCCGGCTGTCAGCACGGTTGCGGCAACAAGGGCGGCGGCGAAGCTTCTGATCTGCATGATCTCTCCCGTCAGGTGCGGCGCGGTGGCGCGCCTTTTTATGCCGCTACGATGCCATGCTTGCCAGCTCCGCGCTAGGCCCCGTTGCGGCGTATGCCATCCCACTTGCGCAGAGCATGGCCGGCCACCGTGCCGGCGACAATCGCGACCGTCAGGTCGAGAAACACCGTCATCGCCGCGGTCGCCGCGAGCAGCGCCAGCTCCGCGCGCGGCATGGAAAACCGCTCTCCCCACCGTTCCGGCTCGGACATCGCCCAGGCCGTGACCACCAGCAATCCGGCCAATGCCGGCAAGGCGAGTTCGCCCGTGAGCGGGGCGAAGGCCGCCATTGCGGCGAGGATGAAGAGCGCGTGCATTATGCCGGCCATCGGCGTGCGTCCACCGGCCTCGACATTGGTGGCGGTGCGGGCGATCGCGCCCGTCGCGGGGAGGCCACCGAACAGGGGCGAGGCGATATTGGCCGCGCCCTGCGCCAGCAGCTCCGCGCTCGAGCGGTGCGCGCTGCCGATCATGCGGTCGGCCACCAGCGCCGACAGCAGCGATTCGATCCCCGCGAGCAGGGCGATGGTGATCGCGGCCGGAGCGAGTTCGATGAGCCGGTCGGTCGTCACCGCCGGCAGGGACGGCCAGGGCAGGCCGTGCGGCAGCTCGCCGAACCGGCCGGTTACGGTTTCGATGCTTGGCAGGGCGACTGCTGCGAGGACGCTGGCGACGATTACCACCAGCACGCGGCCGCGGAATTGCGGGGCGAAATGCCGCACCAGCAGGATGCCGGCGATGGTCGCAATGCCCACCAGCAATGATGGCAAGTCGAGGCTCGCGCGCGCGGCCCACAGCGCCTCGATCTTGGGTATGAACTCTGCCGACAGGGCCCCCGTTTCGAGCCCGGCGAGATCCTTTAGCTGGCTGGCCGCGATGACCACCGCGATGCCGATGGTGAAGCCTTCCACCACGGATTCCGGGATCAGCCGAATCAGCCGCCCCGCGCCCAGTATCCCGCCGATCACCAGCAGCACCCCGGCCATCATGGTCGCGATCAGCAACCCGTCGAAGCCGTGCTTCGCGATGACGGTATAGACCACGACGATGAAGGCCCCGGTCGGCCCTCCGATCTGCACCCGGCTGCCGCCGAGCGCGGAAATGAGCAATCCGCCGATCACCGCCGTTACCAGCCCGGCCGCCGGCGGTGCGCCAGAGGCTATGGCTATGGCGATCGAAAGCGGCAGCGCCACCAGCGCGACTGTCGCGCCGGCGATGGCATCATGGAGGAACTGCCTGCGATCATAGGTCGCGAGCGTGGTCAGCAATTTGGGTTTCATCTGTACCCAGGACTCGGGAAGAGCAGTTGAGGAATTGGCTTTCTAGATCGGATTCCCGTCGCGGTCGCGGAAAATTTCACGGCGGCCGACATGGTTGGAGGGGCCGACCAGCCCTTCCTCTTCCATCCGCTCGATCCATTTGGCGGCGGTATTGTAGCCCACGCCCATCTGGCGCTGGAGCCACGAACCGGACGCCTTCT